>JAIYBI010000048.1 GCA_027488595.1 Opitutaceae bacterium
AACATGATCTTTTTCCTGCTGCTCTTCATCATCGTGGTGGCGGCCTTTTCGGTGGCTTCTTCGTTGCTGATCGCGGTGGTGCGTAAAACCCGCGAGATTGGACTGCTCGGTGCGCTCGGTGCGACCCCGCGGCAGGTCGCGGCGTGTTTTTGTTATCAAGGCATCATCATCGGCGTAGCGGGCACGGCGGCGGGGCTGGTGCTGGGCTTCACGGTGGTGCATTTCCGCAATGATTTGGTGGCGGGCTTCACCAAACTCACGGGCAGTGCGGCGGCCTTGGAGCGGTTTTATCAGTTCAGTAATCTGCCGGCTTATCTTTCAGGCAAGGATCTCACACTCATCGTGGTGAGTGCTCTCGTTGTCTCGACCCTGGCAGGCCTGCTGCCGGCGTGGCGGGCGGCGAAACTCAAACCGGTGGAGGCGCTGCGCAGTGAGTGACGTGATTTTACAGGCGACCGGGCTGCACAAGAGCTTCGTCAGCGGCGACCGCCGGTTGGAAGTGTTGCGCGGCGTGGATCTCGCGGTGGCGGCGGGTGAGAGCGTGTCCATCCGTGGCGAATCCGGCTCGGGCAAGTCCACGCTGCTCAACCTGCTTTCCGGCCTCGACGCGCCCGACGCCGGTGAAATCCGTTGGGAAGGCGTGCCGACGATCGCACCGGCGGAGCGCGGGCGCCTGATCGGGTTGGTTTTTCAATCGTTCTACCTCGTGCCGGAACTGGACGCGCTGGACAACGTGCTGCTCGCGGCGCGCCTGCTCGGCAAAGTTGGCGCGCCGGAGCGGGCGAGGGCGGCGGAGTTGCTGCGTCGCGTCGGGCTGGCGGAGCGCGCGAGCCACGTTCCGGCGAAACTCTCCGGCGGCGAGCGCCAGCGCGTGGCCATCGCCCGCGCCTTGATGAATCGGCCGAAACTGATTCTTGCCGACGAGCCGACCGGCAACCTCGACGAAGGCAGTGGCGACTCGGTAATCAACCTCCTGCTCGCTCTCTGCGCCGAGGAAGGCGCGGCCTTGGTGCTGGTGACGCATAACCCGACTCACGCGGCGCGTTGTGGCCGGCGGCTGTTCTTGCGCGAAGGCGGCTTTCACGCGGATTGAGGCGAGGTCTATCCCGCCTGATTTCCGTTCGCGATGAAGGTTGGGTTCGCGGCGTGCAACTCGGCGCCATTCGTCTCGCACTCCCGACCGTTCGTCGGTGCGAATTCGCCTTCCGTCCCGCCCAGGGGGACGGGCACGGGCCGGTCGGGTAGGGTGGCGACTCTTCCAACCACCATGCATTCATCACCTATCATCTCTCGCCTCCTCGCCCTCGTTATCGCGGGCTTGGTTTTTATCCCTTCCGCCGCGCCGGCCGCCCCCGTGGCTGCCGCCGCTGCCGCCGCGCCGCGGTTTTACGCCAGCGCGTTGCCCAGGCCAACCGGTCCATACGTGGTCGGCCACGACTTCGCGGTAGTCGTGGATCGCACCCGGACCGATGTGCTTAACCCTCTCGCCGACCAGCCGCGCCGCATTCCAGTGCATTTCTGGTATCCGGCCGTCGCAACCTCCGCCCCGAGTCGGCGCTACGTCACCGACCGGCGCGAGGTCGAGTTCCTCGCCGAGGAGCCCGAGGCGATCGGCGGCGGCGAGTTTTTGCGGACAAACTCTTACGAAGGGGTGACGCCTGCCAAGGGACGTTTTCCGGTGCTCATCCTTTCTCCCGGATTTGGGAACCCTGCCGAGGCCTACCAGGTGTTCGCCGAGCAGCTCGCCTCATCCGGCTACATCGTAGCCGCCGTGCATAGCGCGGGCGTAAACGGCCTCGTGACCCTTGACGGCGATCTGTTCGACAGCGCGCCGGATGTGCCGGAGAAACTGGAAGATATCGTCGCGCTTAACGACTACGTGGTCGCCGACCTCCAGTCAGTCTTGGCCCAGATGAAGGACGGCCGCGCCTTGCCCACGCTGAAACTGCACGCCGCGCTCGATCTCACCCGCATCGGCGCCCTCGGGCACTCGTTCGGAGGTTCGGCTGCCGTGCGCCTCGCCGGACGCGACGCCACCGTCCGCGCGGCGGTGAACCTCGACGGCACCATTTGGGGCGAGGACCACGTGGCCGGCCTGGCTACGAACGCCTTGTTCGTGAGGAGCGGCGAGAACAGCCAGGACCCCTCGATGGCCGTCGCCTTCGCCAACCTGAAGGGCCGGGGCGTCCTCGCGGTGCAGCCGGAGACGGCGCACAACACCTTCGGCGATTCCTATTTCCTCTATCGGGTTCTGCTCGGTAAGAACGCCGATGGCCTGACCGAGCTGATCGGCCGTAACGCCGCCCCCAACCTACTCGTCACCCGCCAGCTCCTCGTCACCTATTTCAACGTCGAGTTGAAACAGCAGGCGCCCGCGTCGCTCACCCGCTTCCTCGCGAACAATAAGGCCCGCCTCACCGCCCAGACGAAGGGACTCTGATCCCCGCCCGCCGCCATCCTTCCTCCCTGTCATGAAAATCAGCATTCTTATTCTCGGCGCTCTGATCGCCGGCATTTCCGGCCCGGTGCTTCGGGCTCAGGTCAACGCGTCCGCACTCCAGGCCGCCCTCGATCAATCCCTCGCCTCGGCGGACAACGCCGGCGCCACCGGTGCCACAGTCGCCATCGTGCGCGATGGCCA
>JAIYBI010000309.1 GCA_027488595.1 Opitutaceae bacterium
CAACTGCATTTTTCGTAGGCTGTCTGGCTCACGCAGCCGATGGGAGCGAGCGGCCCGTCAATCAGGCGCACGACGCCCCCGATGGTGATTTCGCCCGCGGGCTTGGCGAGGGAGTAGCCGCCAAACTTGCCGCGCTGGCTTTTCACGTAGCCCGCGCCTTTGAGCGTTTGCATGATCTGTTCGAGAAACTTGACCGGCATGTGCTCCTTCTCCGCCAGTTCGGAGACCTGCACCAACTCGCGCTTCACCTCGGCGGCCAGGCCAAGCTCGATCAGGGCGCGGAGGGCGTATTCGCCTTTTTTGGAGAGCTTCATGCAGCCACAATCAACAAGATGATACCCGACCGTTGCAATAGAGTTTAACTTCGATCCGGTTACGCACCCCCTACCCTCAGCCGCAGCCCGTCATACGCAAAATTCACGCCGGGCGGGAGCATCGCCGCCTCATCGGCATGACTGACGGCATGGGTGAGATGGGTTAAAAATGTCCGCGGCGCGCCTATCTCGGCGGCGGCGGCGAGTGCCTCGGCGATATTCATGTGCGTGGGGTGCGCCGCCGGGCGAAGGCCGTCGAGCACCACCACGTCCGCGCCGCGCGCGAGGGCGACAGCAGCGGCGGGCACGCGTTTGCAATCAGTGTAGTAAACGAACTTCGCTCCGCTGCTGCGCTCCGTGAAAACGAGCCCGAGGGTGTTCACGCCGCCGTGCGGCAGCAGGGTCGTCGCGATGCTGCCTTCAGGGAACTCCAGCACCTCCGGCATGAGTTGCAGTTTGAAGGCAGCGTAGCCCTTGCTGACCGCGCGCTCCAGAATGGCGTAGGGGTAGATCGCGAGGATGCGGGCGATGCCTTCGTCCGTCGAATAAACCGGCAGCGCCGTGCCGTCGCGCAGGTCGCAAAAACGCCGCAGGTCATCCATGCCGACGACGTGGTCGGCGTGACCGTGGGTGAGGATAAAGTGATCTATGCGGGTGATCTTTTCCCGCACGCACTGAAGACGAAACTCGGGAGCGGCGTCCACCTGGATGTGTAGGCCGTCCATCACTACGTGGATCGAGGCCCGCATCCGGCGGTCGCGTGGATCCGCGGATGTGCAGACCGCGCAATCGCACGCGATCATGGGAATGCCATGGGAAGTGCCGGTGCCGAGAAAGATAACCTCCATACGCCCTCCATCCAATCAGGCGGCGGCGACGGCGCAAGCGGCGCATCACGCGCCTTTGAGCAACTCCATCGCGGCGGCAAAGACCGGCATCCGGCCCTCGGCCACCGCACGCTCCGTCGCACTCAGTCGCGCGCGCACCGCCGGGGTCGCGTAAAAGCGATTGCGCAGGCTCTCCATGATCAGCGCGTGCATCCACTCGACCGCCTGCGCCTGGCGTCGGGCGGCGAGCGCCCCGCTGGCTTGCGTGAGTTTGAAAAACTCTTCCGTCGTCTGCCAGACCCCGGGCACCCCTTCACCCGTGATCGAGGAGGCGAGCAGCGCGGGTGTCGTCCAGCCGTCGGGCGGACGGTGTAGGTAGTGCAATACGCGCCGCATCTCGGACTGCGCGGCGGTGGCGCGCGGGCGGTTGTCGCCGTCGGCCTTGTTGATCACGAGCGCGTCGGCGAGTTCGATCACGCCCTTTTTGATGCCCTGCATCTCGTCGCCCGCACCGGCGATCATAAGCACGAGGAAAAAATCCACCATGGTGCGCACTGTGGTTTCGTTCTGCCCGACGCCGACCGTCTCCACGATCACCACATCAAAGCCCGCCGCCTCACAGACAAGGAGGGCCTCGCGGGTTTTGCGCGCCACTCCGCCGAGCGAGCCGCCGGAGGGCGAGGGCCGGATAAACGCGGCAGGGCGGCGGCAAAGTTTTTCCATGCGCACCTTGTCGCCGAGGATGCTCCCTCCGTTGACCGTGCTGGACGGATCGATGGCAAGCACCGCGACGCGCAGGCCGGCGTCGGTGAGATGGCAGCCGAAGGCCTCGATGAAGGTGCTTTTGCCCGCGCCCGGAATGCCGGTGATGCCCACGCGACGCGAGCGGCCGGTGTGCGGCATGAGCCGGGCGAGCAGCTCCTGAGCCTGCACCTGATGAGCGGGGGCGTTGCTCTCGATCAGCGTAATGGCACGTCCGAGAATCACCGAATCGCGCGCGAGCACACCGGCGAAATAGTCATCCGTGGTAAGCGTGCGACGGCGCGTGACCGCACGACCCAAGGGAGCCGCGCCTGCGGGCCGCACGCCCTGCACCACCCAAGTGGCGAAGGCACCGCCCGCGTCGTCCGGCACCCAATCCGGACGCGGTTGCGGACAACCGTCGTGGGTGGTCGGCGCGGTCGGAGACTTTTGGGGCTTCGACTTCGGCGGCGGCGGTGGTGGAGTGTCCTTGGGATCTGGGCAGGCTTCGTTCACGGCGCGTGGATTACACGGCGGCAGCTTCGAGCCGCTCGGTGAGCAACTCAAGCACCCGCAGCGAGGAGACCGGAATCACCGTGCCGGGGCCGAAGATGGCGCTGGCACCGTTGGCGAGCAGGAAGTCGTAGTCCTGAGCCGGGATGACGCCGCCGCAGATGAGCACGATGTCTTCGCGGCCGAGGGCCTTGAGTTCATCGCGGAGCTGCGGGAGCAGGGTCTTGTGACCGGCGGCGAGCGAGCTCATCGCAACGGCGTGGACATCGTTCTCCACCGCCTGGCGTGCGGCCTCGGCGGGGGTTTGGAAGAGCGGCCCGATATCAATATCGAACCCGAGATCAGCCATGGCGGTGGCGACCACTTTCGCGCCGCGATCGTGTCCATCCTGGCCGAGCTTGGCGATGAGCACGCGGGGGCGACGCCCTTCGGCGGCCTCGAAGATGGCCATCTTTTCCTTCACTTTGGCGACGATGCCATCCTCGCCGAACTCCTGGCGATAGACGCCGGAGATGGAGCGGATTTGCGCCTGATAGCGGCCGTAAACGACTTCGAGCGCGTCGCTGATTTCGCCGAGCGTGGCGCGGGCCTGCGCGGCGACGACGGCGAGTTCGAGCAGGTTGCCCTGCTTGGTGCGGGCGCATTCGGTGAGGGCGGCGAGCGCGGCGCGGCAACGGGACTCGTCGCGGCTGGCGCGGAGCTCTTCGAGTCGCTTGATCTGCGAGAGGCGCACGGCGGTGTTGTCCACCTCGAGTATGTCGATGGCGGCTTCCTGCTCGAGGCGGTATTTGTTGAGGCCGACGATCGTCTCCTTGCCGGAGTCAATCTTGGCCTGACGGCGGGCGGAGGCCTCCTCGATGCGGAGCTTCGGGATGCCGGCCTCGATGGCCTTGGTCATGCCGCCCATTTTCTCGACTTCCTCAAGGTGGGCGCGGGCCTTAGCGATGAGTTCGTTGGTGAGGTATTCGACGTAGTAGCTGCCGCCGAACGGATCCACGACGTTGCACACGCCGGTCTCCTGCTGGAGGTGGAGCTGGGTGTTGCGCGCGATGCGCGCCGAGAAATCGGTGGGTAACGCGATGGCCTCATCGAGGGCGTTGGTGTGCAGGCTCTGGGTGTGGCCGCAGACGGAGGCAAGGGCTTCGAGACAGGTGCGGCCGACGTTGTTGAACGGATCCTGCTCGGTGAGCGACCAACCGGAGGTTTGCGAGTGGGTGCGCAGGGCAAGGGACTTGGCGCTCTTCGGGTTGAAGCGCGCGACGAGCTCGGCCCAGATGGTGCGACCGGCGCGCATCTTCGCGACCTCCATGAAGAAGTTTTTGCCGATGGCCCAGAAGAACGAGAGACGGGGCGCGAAAGCATCGATATCAATGCCGGCGGCGACACCGGTTTTGAGGTATTCGAGGCCGTCGGCGAGCGTGTAGGCGAGCTCCAGGTCGGCGGTGGCGCCGGCTTCCTGCATGTGGTAACCGGAGATCGAGATGCTGTTGAACTTCGGCATGTTCTTCGACGTGTAGGCGAAGATGTCCGCGATGATCTGCATCGAGGGGGTGGGCGGGTAGATGTAAGTGTTGCGCACCATGAACTCCTTGAGGATGTCGTTCTGGATCGTGCCCGAGAGATCGGAGAGTTTCGCGCCCTGCTCGAGCGCGGCGCAGATGTAGAACGCCATGATCGGCAGCACCGCGCCGTTCATCGTCATGGAGACGGAAACCTTGTCGAGGGGGATGCCCCCGAAGAGCGTCTGCATGTCGAGGATCGAATCAATGGCCACGCCGGCCTTGCCGACATCACCGACGACGCGCGGGTGATCGCTGTCGTAGCCGCGGTGAGTCGCGAGATCGAAGGCGACGGAGAGCCCGGCCTGACCGGCGGCGAGGTTGCGTTTGTAGAAGGCGTTGGACTCCTCGGCGGTCGAGAAACCGGCGTATTGGCGAATCGTCCAGGGCTTGGCGACATACATGGTCGCGTAGGGACCGCGCGTAAACGGCGCGATGCCCGGCATGGTGTCGAGCGCGGCGGCGGGCGGCAGATCGGCGGCGGTGAAGACGGGCTTCACCGGGATCTGCTCGTAGGTGAGCTCGGATACGTCGGCACCGGCGGCGGCGGCGGGCACAGCGGCGGTGGCGACGGGCGCGTCGTAGGCGATTTTGGTAAAGTCAGGATTGGTGGCGTTCATTTTAGAGGGCTCCGATCTTTTTGAGGAGGTTGGCGAGCATACCGGTGAGGTTGGCGCGGACGTGGATGAAGTCGTCGAAGCCGGCTTCGCGGAACGAGGCCACCACGGCGGCGTCGGCGGGCAGACCGGCGAGGATGACGGTGATGTCTGGCTTTGCGGCCTTCAGGGTGCGGGCGAAGACGGGGGCGAGCTCGGGATAGGTGTCATCCGTGGAGCAAAGCACCGCGATGGCCGCACCTGACGCGGCGGCGGCTTGCGCGGCGGCCTCGGCAGTGTCGAAGGACTGTTTGCCGAGCGGCTCGAAGCCGCCGACGGCGAAGAAGCCGGCGGAGAAATCGGCACGGGGCTTGTGCTGGATGACAGGGCCCATCTTGGCGAGAAACACCTTGGGGCGCGCGCCGGTGCGCTTCGCGAAGGCGTCGGCGGCGAAGCGTAGCGTCTCGATCTCGGATGAGGCGCGGCAGGCGGGCAAGGGCGTGATGTCGGTCTCGCCGGCGGCACCTGGCGCGACGGGGGCGGCGGCGAGGGGCTTTTCCTTGAGGTTGGGGAAAAGGTTGGTGCCGACGATGCCCATGCGACGGCTAGCGATGGCGGCGGATTTTTCGGCGGCGCTCTTTTGCACGAGCGACTGCGGATAACCGGCCTTGAGCGCGGCGATGAGGCCGCCCTTGGACTCGATATCCTGGAACAGCGCCCACGCCTTGCGACCGAGTTCATCGGTGAGCTTTTCAACATAAAACGAGCCACCGGCGGGATCGGCGGTCAGTGTCATGCCGAACTCCTCGGCGAGCAGAGTGTGAACGTTGCGGGCGATGCGGCGCGAGGTCGTGTCGCTGGCACCGGTGAGCTCGTCGTAGGGTGCGATGTGCAAACTATCCACTCCGCCGAGGACGGCGGAAAGCGCCTCGGTGGTGACGCGGAGCATGTTCACGTGGGCGTCGAGGAGAGTCTTGTTCCAACGGCCCGTGGTCGCATGAACTGCAACCCCTCCGGCCGCGGTAGGCGCGGCACCGAAGGCAACGAGCACCCGGGTGAGCAGCGGACGAAACGCACGCAACTTGGCGACCTCGGTGAAGAACTGCGGCCCCATCGCAAAACTAAAACGCATTTTCGGCGCGACGGTGGCCGCCGTGACGCCCTGCGCGGCGAAAGCGCGAAGGTATTCGGCGGCGGCGGCGAGGGTAAAGGCGAGTTCCTGTGTGCTGGTGCCGGCGGCGTCAGCCCAGACGGTCGCGTCAATGCCGACGGTCCGCAGCCGGGGCGCGGCCACGGCGGCGGTGCCGGACCAGGCGAGCACGGCGGCGATCGCGGGGGCGAGACCGCCCTCGACGCGACCATTGCGCACCCAGCTCGCGATCGGGTCGGCGGTCACGCTGCCGGAAAGCGCCGAGACGGCGACGCCGCGTGTCTTCACCAGCGCGAGATAATGCGCGCCGAGGCCGGCCACGTTAACGGCAGCCCGTAGATGCACCGGCAGGACCGCGAGCTCGACGCCTGCGAGCGCGTTCTCCAGATCTTGTAGTGACTTTACAGATACTCCGCTCAGTCCCGCGCCCGCCGCAGTCAGGGCGACGCTGTCCTGCCCTCCCATCAAATCGGCCAGCAGGGCTTTGTTAAACGCCACCGGCTCGGTGGCCGGAATCTCCTGCGCCAACTCCCAGCCGCCGGTCTTGTAACCGAGCGGGCGCGTGCCACGCAGATAGGGAGCCGTTCCCGGAGCGGCTGCGATGTCCGACAGGCCTGCGAGATCAGCGCGGGTGTAGAGCGGTTGCAGTGCGATGCCCTCGGGAGTGCGGGTCACCAGCTTTTTTTCGAAGGGCACGCCTTTTAGTTCGGCTTCGACAGTTTTCTTCCAACGGGCCGACGCCTCATTGAGGGCATCGAGTGGTGCGGTGATTGTAGTGCTCACGATAGTATGCTTCTGGGTTTGGAATGCGGTGCTGACGAATTACCTTAACTTATACGCGCCGCAGGCACTCCGCAGATTTTGCCAAGAAATGCTCTCTCTTCTCCAAACCATGCGAAGCGGTCTTAAGCGAAAAAGGGGATAGTCTGCACCGTAACCCACCCACCGCATGATCACCAAGATTGACCACATCGGCATCGCAGTCCGCTCCCTCGACGAGAGCATTCCCTACTACGAAAAGGCCCTCGGCCTGAAATGTGAACACCGCGAGACGGTCGAATCGCAAAAGGTCAGCACCGCATTCTTTCACGCCGGCGAGGTCCACCTCGAGCTTCTGGAGCCCACTTCGCCTGAGAGCCCGATTGCCAAGTTCCTCGAAAAAAACCCTGCCGGTGGCGTCCACCACATCGCTTTCGCCACGACGGATCTTCCCGGCCAGCTCAAACAGGCCTCCGAGGCCGGGGTTAAACTCATCCACGAGGTCCCCTTCGAGGGCGCGGCCGGCAAGATGGTCGCATTCCTCCACCCCAAATCCACCTACGGCGTGCTCACTGAACTCTGCGCGCCCAAGGCCTGATCAACTCATCCTCATCCACCCTTCTCCCATGCCCATAGACCCAGCACTCCTCAAACAGCTCGCCGAAAAACGCCAGATCGCCTACGCCGCCGGCGGCCTCGACAAACTCGCCGAGCGCAAAAAGAAGGGCCTCCTCAGCGCCCGCGAGCGTCTCGCCGCCCTTTTTCAACCCGGCACCTTCATGGAGTTCGGCCTGCACGCCCAGCACGACGCCCACCACTTCGGCATGGAGGACAAAACCTTCCCCTGTGACGGCGTCATCACCGGCGTCGGCTACGTGGACGGTCGCCCGGTCGCGGCCTACGCCCAGGACTTCACGGTCGGCGGCGGGGCCGTGGGCCGCATTCACGCAAAGAAAATCTGCGACCTCATGGAATACGCCCAGCAGTCCGGCATCCCCGTCGTAGGCATCAACGACTCCGGCGGCGCGCGCATTCAGGAAGGTGACGTTTCCCTTTCCGGCTACGGCCAGGTGTTTTTCCACAATGTGCTCCTCTCCGGCGTTGTTCCCCAGATCTCCGTCATCGCCGGCCCTTGCGCAGGCGGCGCGGCTTACTCGCCCGCCCTCACCGACTTCATTATCATGACGAAGAAAAACGCCCAGATGTTCATCTGCGGCCCCGACGTCATCAAGGCCGCCACCGGCGCCACCGTGACGATGGATGAGATCGGCAGCGCCACCGCCCACGCCACCGTCAGCGGTAACATCCACTTCGTCGCCGAGGACGAGCTTGGAGCCATCGCCATCGTGCAAAAGCTCCACTCCTACCTGCCTTCCAACAACGTCATGGACCCGCCCCACCGGCCCACCCCTTCGCTCACGCTCGACTCCGACCCGGGCATGAACGACTTGGTGCCCGCCGACCCGAAGGCGCCCCTTGATGTGCTCAAGATCATCGCCCGCCTGGTGGACGACGCCGACTTCCTCGAGGTCCAGCGCGATTGGGCCAAGAACATCGTCATCGGCTTCGCCCGCATCCAGGGTCTCGTCGTCGGCATCGTGGCCAACCAGCCCATGGTGAAGGCCGGCACGCTCGACATTGACTCGTCAGACAAGGCCGCCCGCTTCATCCGCACCTGCAATTGCTTCAACGTTCCCATCGTCTCTCTGGTGGACATCCCCGGCTTCATGCCCGGCCTCGCCCAGGAGCGCGGCGGCATCATCCGCCACGGCGCGAAGATGCTCTTCGCCTACGCCGCCGCCACGGTGCCGAAGATTACCATCATCATGCGCAAGAGCTACGGCGGCGCCTACCTCGCGATGTGCTCGAAGGACATGGGCGCGGACCTCGTCTATGCCTGGCCCTGCGCCGAGATCGCCGTCATGGGCGCGGACGGCGCGGTGAACATTCTCTACAAACGTGAGATCGCTTCCGCCGCCGACCCCGTCGCCAAAGCCAAGGAGCTCGCCGCCGACTACCGCGAGAAATTCGCCTCGCCCTACGAGGCAGCCAGCAAGGGCGTCATCACCGATGTCATCGAGCCCGCCCAGACCCGCGGCATCGTCGCCATGGCCTTGCGCAACACCCTCACCAAACGCGAAACCCGTCCGCCGAAGAAGCACGGCAACATCCCGCTCTAACGCCCCCACGGCCCGCTCACCTCCTTAACCAAAAGCTCCTCTCATGAAAAATCTCCGCATCACCGTTGATGGAAAAGTTTATCAGGTCCTCGTTGAATTACTCGATGAGGCCGGCTCGCCCACCCCGCTCCCCGCCGCCGCTCCGGCCGCCGTGCTGGCCGCACCGATCGCCGCCGTCGTTGCGGCTCCGGTAGCCTCGCCCGCCCGACCCGCCAACCCCGCCGCCGCCGCGGGTCCCGGCGACGTGAAGAGCCCGCTCGCAGGCAAAATCGTCTCCATAGATGTGCAGCCCGGCCAGGCCGTGGCCGAGGGCACCCAGGTCGTCACCATCGAGGCGATGAAAATGAACACCTACATCTACGCCCACAAAGCCGGCCGCATTGATGGCATCAGCATCACCCCCGGCCAGGGCGTCGAGGAAG
>JAIYBI010000408.1 GCA_027488595.1 Opitutaceae bacterium
CGGGCATGTCCTTCGGCCACGAAAAGTTTTTTCCCATATTGGGTTGCAGCATCCGCCCCGCCATCTGCTCCGGCGAGTCGCCGATGCGGGCCGAGGCGGGATTCAACGCACAAAGGAGCGCCGCCAGAGCTGCCGCCGTCTTGAAAACACGAGCCGAGGGGTAGGAAACCATGTGCCCCACCCTGCAAGAATCACCCCGTCGTGGCCAAGGGGAAAGCCAGTCCGCGTGTGACTTTGTATATTTTTCCTAAATTGTCCTTGCACGTCGGCGGTCAAAAACCCTTTGTTCTCCCTTTTTAAGCCATGAAAGCGACCATCAAAACCCAGGGACAGCAGTTCGCCGTTAGCGAAGGCGACGTGCTATTCGTCAACCGCTATCCCAACACCGAAGCCGGTTCCATCGTTGAAATCACCGAGGTGCTTGCTTCCGGCGAAGGCGCCGCATTCAAGGTCGGCACCCCCACCCTCCAGGGTGCCAAGGTCACCGCCAAAATTCTCGAAAACAAACGCGGTCCCAAGATCGTCGTTTTCAAAATGCGCAAACGCAAAGGCTACCGCCGCAAGCAGGGCCATCGCCAGGAACTCTCCGTCATCAAGATCGAGAGCATCTCCGTCTAAGCGCGACTCGCTTTAATCAACCACAACTTCAACAGGAGAACCTAAGTCATGGCGCATAAAAAAGGTGCAGGATCAACCAGCAACGGCCGCGAGAGCCAATCGAAGCGTCGCGGCATCAAGCTGTTCGGCGGCGAGGTGGCCGTCGCGGGCAACATCATCGTCCGTCAGTGCGGCTCCAAGCTGCACGCCGGCGCCAACGTCGGCATCGGCCGCGATTGGACGCTCTTCGCCCTCAAGGACGGTGTCGTCCAATACGACAAGCCCCACCGCAAGGTGAACGTCGTTCCCGCTGCTCAGGCCTAAACCCCCTCCGCTCGCTTTCCCCGCGCCGGTTCCTCCTCGGAACCGGCGCTTTTTGTTTACGCCCTCCGCCGCCGCGGACAGCGTGCATTTCTTCGACTATGCCTTCCGATCGTCTCGCCGCCTTGCTCCGCCAGCGTCAACTGCTCACCGGTCACCTAGCGTGGCTGGATGCGGAAATCGCCGAGGCCTCGGGCCTAAGTCCGGAAGCGGCCCCGGCCGCGTCCCCTACGGCTCCGCCCACGCCGCCCCCACCCCTGCCCGCGCCTACGACCGCGACGGAGAGCGCACCAACCACGGGCAAACTCAAGGAAGCCGACCCCGAGGCCCTGGCCCGTGCCAACGCGCTCGCCGACTCATTGCTAAAGGATTACGCGGCCCGCAACACCGACACCCCGCAATCCGCGCGCCGGAGCTGTCTCATGCTGACCCTCGCCGTCGGTTTACTCGGCATCGCCGGTCTCATGGGCATCTACCTGATTTACTACCGCTGAGCCAGTCCGGTGCCGGCTCGGTAAAACTCAACTCAGTCGTTTCTGCGCCGCTCCCTTGGGGTAGGCGCTGCGGCTCTTGCCTCCTTTTCCCTTCTGGTCGCGCGCCTGCGCCGCCTTGCGAAAATCACCGCTGCGGAGCGCGTTGATCTGGTCGCGCAACACCGCCGCACGCTCAAACTCCAATCTCGACGAGGCCTCGCTCATCTCGTCTTCGAGCTCGGCGATCACCGCCGCCACATCCTCCGGACGGCTTTCGTCCACGATGTCCGCCTCGTCCTCGGGGCGTTTGCCCGAGCCGTCGTAAACGTGCAGACTCGACTGGGTCGAGCGCTTCACCCCGCGCGGCGTGATGCCATTCGCCTCGTTGTAGGCGAGCTGCTTGGCGCGGCGTGCGCCAGTGACGTCAAGGGTGCGTTGAATGGAGTTGGTGATGTTATCCGCGTAGAACAACACGCGCCCCTTCTCGTGGCGCGCGGCGCGGCCCGCCGTCTGGATGAGCGAGGTCTCGCTGCGGAGAAAACCCTCCTTGTCGGCGTCGAGCACCGCCACCAGCGCGACCTCGGGCAGGTCGAGGCCTTCGCGCAGGAGGTTGATACCGATGAGCACGTCAAAATTGCCCTGCCGCAGGTTGCGTAAAATCTCCACGCGCTCGATGGCATCGATGTCGCTGTGCAGATACTCGACCTTCAATTTCGCCTCGCGGAAAAACGCGGTGAGATCCTCGGCGAGGCGCTTGGTGAGGGTCGTCACCAGCACGCGTTCCCCCGCCTCGACCGCGCGGCGGCACTCGGCGATGAGGTTCTCCACCTGCCCCTTGGTTGAGCGGATCGTAATGATCGGATCGAGCAGGCCGGTGGGCCGGATCACCTGCTCGGCGATAACGGTCGAACGCTCCAGTTCAAACTTTGCCGGCGTGGCCGAGACATAGACGATCTGGTCCGTTATGGACATGAACTCCTCGAAATTCTGCGGCCGGTTGTCGAGCGCCGAGGGCAGGCGGAAGCCGAAGTTTACCAGCACGGTCTTGCGCGCCTTGTCGCCGTTGAACATCCCGCCGATCTGCGGCACGGTGGCGTGGCTTTCGTCAATCAGCAGGAGGAAATCCTTGGGGAAAAAGTCTATCAGGCAAAGTGGCCGGTCCCCGGCGGCGCGGCCGGCGAGGTGGCGCGAGTAGTTCTCGATGCCGTTGCAGAAGCCCATTTCCTGAAGCATCTCCAGGTCGTAGTTGGTGCGCATCCGGATGCGCTGCGCCTCGAGCAGCAGGCCCTTGGCCTCGAACTCCGCCACGCGGGTGTCGAGCTCGGCTTTGATGCGAGCGACGGCGTCGCCGAGCTTGTCCTTGCTCGTTACGTATTGGTTGGCGGGATACAGATCGAACTTGTCCAGCGAACGGATGACCTCGCCGGTGGTGGCGTCGAACTCGCTCAACGCTTCGATCTCGTCGCCCCAGAACTCGACCCGCAGGCCCTGTTCCAGGTAGGCAGGCATGATGTCCACCACGTCGCCCCGCACCCGGAAGGTGCCGCGCTTCAGTTCGTAGTCGTTGCGCGAATAGATGTTGTCCACCAGCCGCTCCAGCAGCACCTGACGCGGGAGAATGCCGCCGCGCTCCAGCGAGATGCGCTGCTCCTTAAAATCGTCGGGTGAGCCGAGGCCGTAGATGCACGATACCGACGCAACGACTATGACATCGCGCCGCGACACCAGCGCGCTGGAGGCGGCGATGCGCAGGCGCTCGATCTCCTCGTTGATGGACGAGTCCTTCTCGATAAAAGTGTCCGACGACGGCACGTAGGCCTCGGGCTGGTAGAAATCGAAGTGTGAGACAAAGTATTCGACCGCGTTCTCGGGGAAGAAGTTTTTGAACTCGGAGTAAAGCTGGGCGGCGAGGGTCTTGTTGTGCGAGATGATGAGCGTGGGGCGGTCGCGTGCCACGATCAGGTTGGCCATGGTGAAGGTCTTGCCCGAGCCGGTGACGCCGAGCAGCGTCTGGTGCTTGTTGCCCGCCAGCAGCGAGGCCGACAGCGCGGCGATGGCCTGCGGCTGGTCGCCGGTCGGCGCGTAGTCGGACTTGAGCTTGAACATTCCCATGCCCGACAAGGTGCGCGGCTTTGCCCCGCGCGCTAGGGGAAAATCAAACGATCCGGCCCGATACTACCGGTGCAACAGAAACGAATCTCAGTGCTTAGGTGGGGCGGACCTGCTGGGCCCGGCAAAACCCGGTTTCCGATCAACAACAAAGGCAAGGTCTCATCGTCGCCGACGCACCCCAACCCGCTGCCCCAACCCGGTTGGCAAACTCAAGCACGGACGCCCATCCGAATGAGAACCTTCTGAATCCAGTTCAATTCGCGACTGGGATTATGGGGCACATCCCATTCAGCCAGAGCGGCCTCCAGATTGCCCTGGGCCCCGATCAGTTCCCAGAAACGTCTAAAGTCATCACGGCCGTTCTCCATGCTAAAATCCATTTTACGAGTCTTGTCTCGGATAAAGAGCGCGATGTTACTATTGACTGTGTCACAGTAGTCCAAGCACACGTCCATGGTTTCAGCCGACTCGGGCAAAGCCATCAGGATTTTTGTTCTGTATGCGCGAAGAATGCCTCGGTTATAGCGGTTGGCGAAACTCGCCGCGGTCCTTTTGTCATCACGACGCAAATGCACGTAAAGAGCACGGTCGCCATAGGCCCGGTCCAACCGCCCCAAGACCCACGACAGACGGTTGTCCGACTCAATATGGTTTTCGCCGAAAGCAAACCGCATATCGCCCAAAAAACCACCGCGCGACTCATGAGCGGCGGTGTAATTCGTGATGTGATTGCAGGCCTTTACAAAAGTGGTGGAACCGCAGCGACCTGTGCTCAAAACGAAAATGTTCATGCTTAAATTTTAGAATCAACGGTTTTTCTAGCTAAGCGACTGTCAAATCAATTGTTCCATTCCCCGATCAATCCCATCGCAAATCCGCCCGTAAAAATGCAGCGGTAGAGAATGGGGAATTTGCAAGCTTGCTACAGCGGGTGTGCCCGACATTTATCAACGTTTTACGCTACCCCGAGCCTCAATTTCCCCAAAAGTCGCCCTGAATGCGACCCTACTTCAAACCAGACGCATGCCGTTATCCGTGAGTTCATACTCCCACCCCCCTTTGCTCAGGGTCAAGTTTGTGTCCAGAGGGAATACACCGTCCCCCGAACGCTGGTTACGTCAATTCCCCAAATCACAACCCGTCTGGAATAACTGTGAATTCAGCTTCGACCCTGAAGAACGGCACTACGACTGGCTGGTCGCCTACGACGACCTCCCGGCCACGAAAGGTGAACGATTTTCGCGTCGTGTCGAGACGCTCGCCTGCCCGCAGCGCCAGACCTTGCTCATCACAACAGAGCCATCTTCAGTAAAACTATACGGAACGGCATTCCTTGCCCAATTTGGACATGTGCTGACCGGACAGGAACCATGGATCGTCACCCACCCCGGAGCCATTTTCAGCCAGCCAGCACTACGTTGGTATTATGGATTCGGGCCGAAAATGAGAACGTATGACGAAATGGTTGCGCATCCTCCGACCCGCAAAACCCAAAATCTGGCCACCGTTTGTTCCAGCAAACAACAACGCCACACTCTCCATCATGCCCGCTATGTATTTGTTCAGGAACTCAAGGCACTCCTGCCCGAAATGGATGTCTTCGGCCACGGAGTGCGGTTCATCAGCGACAAAGCGGAGGCACTGGACCCGTATCGCTATCATCTGGCCATCGAAAACCATGTCAGTCGGCACCACTGGACGGAAAAACTTTCCGATGCATTCCTCGGCTTAACCCTGCCTTTTTATTATGGATGCCCCAACGCTTCCGACTATTTCCCTCCAGAAAGCTATATCAACATTGATATCAACGACTTAAAGGGGGCTGCCTCACTGATAAAGCAGGCGATAGCCGACAACGAATATGAAAAGCGACTGCCCTTCATCAGGGAAGCGAGGCGACGTGTATTGGAAGAATACAATATGTTCGCGGTGCTGAGCACCCTGATTCGCCAAAACACGTCTTCGTCTGGACCATCTAGTTCGCCGAAACCCGACGTCATCATGAGTAGAGGCTTGCTGCTCAGGCGACGCCCCTGGATTCGTATTCAACTCGCCTTGGATAAGCTTCGGGCCCAACGCAGGAGACGACGCGCCCGGAACAAAGATTGACCGCGTCTCCCCTGCATCTCTCTAAACTCAATATTGTAATTCGCTCCTCCCCCGATTCCCCGCGGCGCGCATACACACTCCATGATTTATTATATTTTAAATGATTACCTTACACCAACGTCCCCTATAAAATAGACTCTTCCAACGCAAAGTCGCCAAGAAACAAAGGGCGCAAAGCACCAAGAATGAGTTGAATCTTTGCGTATCTCTGCGCCCCTGCGTCTTTGCGTTAAAGTCTGAAAGTCACGGGACGTTGGTATTAAACATTCCCATGTCCGACAAAGTGCGCGGCTTTGCCCCGCGCGCTAGTCTGGAAGCTTCCCGATATCGAAAAAATGTATCTGTGTAACAGCCCAACCTCTTTTCTCGTGGCTCGGATCACGGAGCTTTTGACTCAGCGATAAACGAAGGTTTTTCGCGGTAAAATGGAATGATCTTGTAGTAAGCGAGCAGTGCAACAGGCGCGGCGATAACCACAACCGTCCAAAGTTTTAGCCAAATCAGCTCAAAACTTATGAGGTAAGTGATGCCGCTGAAGATGTAAGCCACGCAACCAGCGATCATCCCCCACCAAATCAAACCCCAGGCGAGCGGCCGATTCTCTTTTAACGATCGCCAAATGAGAACGAGATAGGCCCCCACGAGCGCCCGCGCGATGGAGGTCCACAAGCCGTCGAGATTGGCGCGGTGCAGCGTCCAATCGACAAACGTGTATCCCGCACTCGCAACGAAGAGGATTCCGAGAATCAACCAGAGGCTTCGATTGCGCGATAAGTTCGGCTTCATTTTGGACTAGTTCGCGGCACAGATGCCAACGGTGTCCATCGCCGTCAAGAGAACGCGGGCACAACGGCGCTCGACCATCGCGGCCCAACTCCGGTCGACGGGCGCACCCCATCTCCGGATCGCCGCCGCTCTCGGCTTAGGCGCCCCAACACGTTAAGAATAAAACTCTGGGATTACCAGTGAGCACGTGGAAGCGAGAAATGGCAGAGCGAAAAGGCCCAAGCAGAATAGTAGAGGGACGGGTTAACTCTGCGCGACCGGGTTTCAGAGAAAAATCCATCCGGTGATGAGCAGGATGGGCAGAAGCACCGGCAGCGAATACTTAAAAATGTAGCCGAAGAAACTCGGCGTATGCACGCCGGTGGAGTCGGCAATGGCCTTCACCATGAAGTTGGGGCCATTGCCGATGTAGGTCATGGCTCCGAAAAACACCGCGCCCAGACTCACCGCGATCACCAGTCCGGGCGAGACGGCAAGCAGGGCTTTCGTGTTTTCGAACATGTTCGCGCCATCGGCCGGGAAACTCGCTGGGGCCTTTTCGCGGGCGGAAACGAGGGCGAGTTCGTAAAACGTCGCGTAGGTCGGCGCATTATCCAGCACCGCCGAAAGCGAGCCCGAGGCGACGTAATACTGCATGGGCTTCTCCACCCCGAACTCGCGGCCATGTTCGCCAATGTAGCCGAGGGCGGGCATCATCGTCAGGAAAATGCCGGCGAAGAGAAACGCGACTTCCTTGATCGGTCCGAAGGAAAACGCGTTGGCGTCGTGAATTGGTTTGGCGGTGAACTTGTAGCTTATCACGGCGGCGGCGATCATGACCGCCTCGCGCAGCAAAGGGATCGTCGCGGGGATAAAGACCGCGCCGATCACAACCGGCAGCAAAGCGAGGCTGAGCCCGCCCTCGATCTTGAATTTATCGGCTTGTTCCAACTCCGCCTGGATGACCGGCGGCGCCTTCCGGAAGCTGCGGAAATCCAGGACCACGAAGACCGCCACAAGCGCCACGATGACAACAGACCATTGCAGCCACACCTGTCCGATCAGCCAGAAAAAGGGCACTCCGCGCAGGAAGCCCATGAAAAGCGGCGGATCGCCGACCGGCGTGAGCGCGCCGCCGCAGTTCGAGATGACGAAGATGAAGAAGACCACGTGAAACGAGCTGATGCGCACCTTGTTCATACGAATCCACGGCCGGATTAGCACCATCGATGCGCCGGTGGTGCCGATCACATTCGCCACCACGGCACCGAGCAGGAGGAAGCGCGCGTTTTCCCACGGCGTCGCCCCACCCTTCACCTTTAAATGGATTCCGCCCGCCACCACGAAGAGCGAGCCGATGAGCGAGATGAATGAGACATACTCCAGCGCGGTGTGCTTCACCGTGTGTTCGCCGCCCGGTATTTTCAGGAGGAACCAGGCCGCCACAATCGCGCCCAGGCCGATCGCGATGTGCGCGTAATACTTTTCCCAAAGATGCTTAACTCCGTGCGAAGTCAGGGGCATCACCGCGATCAGCAGCAACAGCAGGGCGAAGGGAGCGATCAACGCCACCGGGATGGACCCGGCACCACCGACGTTGGCGAGAAGCACAAGGGAAGGCATTGTTGCCGCCACTGCACGAAATATGCCGCCGCGTCAAAAGCCCCCTGCCCCATTGCGTTTCCGCGTCACTTTCTTCCCGCCGCCCAAACCCGGCTCAGAGCAACAGAAAACACCCCGCCATCACCAAGGTCGGCAAGAGCGCCGCGATTGCCAATTTTACTGGTGACAACCCTTCGGGGAAAAATCGCTGCAAGATCGAGAGACCGGCCGGGTTCGGTGCATTGGCGATGACCGTGAGTCCGCCGCCGGCCACCGCGCCGGCCACAACCGCGTATTTCGCCGCGTCGGAGAAACCCGGCACCAAGGTCGCGAGATAGGTGATGGCCGCGTTGTCGTTGAACGCCGTGAGCAGCGTCGCGCCCCAAAACAGCGCGGTCGGCGCGAGCCCGGAAAGCACCGGCGCGATCCACCAGCCTTGCAGGCCGCCGTGGATGACAAGCCCCGCGAGGAAAAAGCCCACCAATACCGGTCCGCGCAGATCCAACTTCGTCTGGTGATGGGCCGTTGCCTGCATGAACGCCACGAAGAACAGGAATCCGCCGATGAAGAGCACCGGGTAATGCGCCGCCCACACCGTCCAGGCCAGGAATCCGAGGTGCACGGCCACCACCCAGGTCGGCACGGGCGCATCGCCCCCATCCGCCTCAGTCGCGCCGGTGCGCGGTTGAGCCGCAAGCGAGCGCAGCTCTTTGCGGAAATAGAAACCGTAGAGAGCAGTCGCGATGACGATTCCGATCAGCGCCTTCCAGCCGAAATTCGTGAGCATGTGAGCAAAGCCCCAGCCCCACGGACCCGCGACCATCAAGACGGGCGGCGCCGCAAAATGCGTGAGCGTCCCGCCGACCGAGATATTTACGAACAGCAGCCCCAACGTAGCGTAGCGGAGCCGGGTGCTCGGATTAAACGCATAAAACTGCCGCGCCAGCAGCAGCGCGCCCACCGTCATGGCCGCCGGCTCGGTGATAAACGAGCCCAAGACCGGCGCCAGCACCAGCAAGGCAACCCACCACGCGAAGGGCGTGCCGCCGCCCAGCGCAGCCACGCGCCGCAACCCCGCCTCGGCCAGCCGCACCACCGGACGCGTGGCTGCCATCGCCATGATCACCACCACAAAGAGCGGCTCGGTGTAGTTTACACCCGAGAGGTAGCCGATTGCCGTTTGCGCGCCCGCGTGGGCCGCGATCGCCACCGCAAGCACGAGCGCCCACAAGCCGAACACGACCTCGATCTCGCCGAAGAAATGCAGCACCTGGCCCGGGAAACTCACCTGATCGGGCACACCGTCGCCATTGCGATCCCGGTCGGAGTCGTTCCCGCCCGTCCCCGATTTCAAACGTGCCGCGTGGCGTTCCTCGATCACGTGCCCCCAGTGCCGGATTTTCCCGGCGAAAAACGTGTGCACAATCGCCAGAAAAAAGATTCCTGTCGCCACGAGGTTGAAGGGCTCCGCCTGCGCGCGTGCAGCCAACGTTGACCAGAGGCCCGAAGCGGCGTTTTCCGCATAGGAGTTCAACGCACGGGGGAAAACATCGCCGGTTTCGGCGACATGACTGGCAGCGGCGGCGATTAACAACATGCTCATGCGATCAAAGCGGGAATCTCCGCCAGCGAGAAGGCAAACGCGCGCGACTGGTTGCGGACTTTTTCACGCGCCACGTAGCGGCCAAAGCCGATGAAGAGATCCACCTCGGGCTGCGTCTCCAAGTCACTCACGCCGTCGCCGACCATCACAACGCGGGCCGGTCGCAGCTCGGCTTTGAGCGCGCGGATGAGCTCGGGTTTGCCGCCGGAACGGGTAGTCGGGTAGCGCTCGTCGAAACCGGAGTAGTTGCCCGCCGCGTCGAAATACAAATCCACCGCCTCCACGCGCGCGATGCCAAGGTGGTCGGCCAGCGGGCGGATGGCATTGCGAAAACCTCCGCTGAGAATGAGCGGCGTCCAGCCTGCGGCGCGAAGGGCAGCGAGCGTGGCGAGCGCCGTGGGTTCAACCGTGTCGATGTAGTGCTGGCCGACCGCCGCCACGTCTTCCACGCGGGGCTGGATGACGCGAAGGCGCTCGCCGAAGACGGACTCCACGGAGATTTTGCCGTTCATGGCGTCGTGCGTCATAGCCTCGACCCGGGCAAACACATCGGGCCCGCGCAGACGGCCAAGTTCGTCAATGCCTTCGATGGCGCTGAGCGTGCTGTCGCAGTCGAAGATGATCAGTTTGTGCGGAGTGGACATGGAAAGAAGCGTTGAGCGTCCCCGCCCGACGGCGGGCGAGGCAAGCTTGGGTTTGGCCGACACGCGGCAAGCTCCCAAAATCCGGTCGCAAAAAAACCGCCGGCCCGTAAAGGCTCGGCGGTTAAAAACACACGGAAGAAGCGGGCTCGAGGGCTTACTTCTTGGCGGCGGGAGCGGCTCCGCGGCGGAACTTGGTGGTGAACTTCTCCACGCGACCGGCGGTGTCCACGATGCGCTTCTCGCCGGTGTAGGCGGGATGCGAGTCCATGGTCACATCGCGCAGGGCGACGAAGAACTCGACACCGTCAATCATCTCTTTACGAGCGGTCTTGAGCGTGGAGCGAGTGAGGAACCGTTTGCCGGAGGAAACGTCGAGGAAGCAGACGTTGTTAAGAACAGGATGGCCTTCCGATTTCATAGGATGGAGGAGTTTTTAGACAGTTACGGTTATAAGGCTCAACCCTGGCGCGCTTTGTAGCGGGGGTCGGTCTTGTTGATCACGTAGATGCGTCCCTTGCGGCGGACAACTTGGCAGTCAGGGTGACGCTTCTTGGCGGATTTGATGGAGGAAACTACTTTCATAAAAAGGAAGAAAACAGCGATTCGACGGGGGGGGTGTCAAACGGAAAGTATGCACCGCCGCAGGTTTTCTGTTTTTACCTCTGAAAAAGGCCCGTCCGCACTACGAAACACTCAATTGCGTCCGGGGTCATCCGGCTCGCCGGCCAGAAGCTTCCACTCGGGATCGAGACCGCCGAGCACGTGGCGCCAGAGTGTTTCGTCTGGTTTTTGGGTCAAAAGATCCGGCACGAGGTCGGCCACGACCCAGGTTTCCCGCTCCAATTCGCCCTCCAATTGTCCGCCCGTCCAGCCCGCGTAACCGAGGAAGGCGCGCAGGTGCACATTGTCCTCCCCCACCAACTCGGCTGCACGCTCAGCGGAGATGCCGAAGAACAATCTGAAACCCTCGCCATCCTCCTGCGGACGCCAGGCGCAGAGCAGAAGCTGCTGCGGCTCCACCGGTCCGCCGCAAAACAGAGGCACCCCCGCGAGCGGCCCGAGCACAAAATCCCCGCCCAGCTCGCTCAAAACCCGGCCCAATGGCCGATTCAACACCACTCCCATCGCGCCCTCGGAATCGTGGTTCGACAACAAAATCGCGGTGCGGCGAAAGGTC
This sequence comes from Opitutaceae bacterium, assembly GCA_027488595.1. Lineage (GTDB taxonomy): Bacteria > Verrucomicrobiota > Verrucomicrobiia > Opitutales > Opitutaceae > IMCC26134_A. Next base: position 11,404 of record JAIYBI010000408.1, read on the forward strand.
GCCTCCTTCAAGGCCGGATGGGCCAGCAGCAAGGACCCCGCGAGCGAGTCGGAGTCAGTTGGAGCCTCGGATGATGATTCGCGCATGATCGCTCAGAGTTTGAGGATCTTGACGCCCGCGTCGGCCAGCAGGGGTTCCACCAACGGATCGTTCTTGTAATCCTCGCGGTAACGCACCTCGGCGATGCCGGCGGCGGCGAGGATTTTCGCGCAATTGATGCACGGGAAATGCGTCACGTAGGCGGTGCAGCCCTCGACCGAGCTGCCGCGACGGGCGGCGTCGGCGATGGCGTTTTGCTCCGCGTGCACCGTCGCCTGCTCATGCCCCTCGCGCAGCCGCGAGGTGTGCGGCGTGCCGGGCAGGAAGCCGTTGTAACCGGCCGCGATGAGGCGGTTTTTCCGCTCGCCCGCGCTCACGATCACGCACCCGACGTGCAGGCGCTCGCAGGAGCTGCGCGTGGAGAGCAGCACCGCGGTGGCCATGAAATAGTCGTCCCACGAAGGCCTGCCACCAAACTGGGCGGTGGCAGCGGCGATCAATTCAACGGGCGAAGACGCATTCGGCATCGGCCCGACGCAAGGCTGCGACACCGAAAACGCCAACTCAAAATGAGCCGGCCGAAACGAGTCCGAGCTTGATTGCGGATATTGGCGTTAACCTCACCGGCGCTTGTGACGGGGGCCTGCGTTGTTCGAAACAGTATGTGACGCTGGCACACCGCCCTTTCACCGCCCTCACCACGTGCAACACCTAAGGCCGGGCACACGCCGATCCGGCGTCACCAGCGACCCCTACGAAACCGCCAACCCCGCCTCCACGCTTGCCGCGCTTCGACTCCACCCTCCTCCTGCGACGCGCCATCGTGGTCGATGATTGTGAGGGCGCAAAGCTGGTTCCTCACGTTACGGCACGCACGCGAGTATTAGCAGGTGGCGTAAAAAGGCACATTTGAATGCCAAAGCCGTATATCGGAGGGCCGCGCGTTCCGGTAATGTTTAGCATCAACTCCCCCACTTCATCCTGCGGCTCTGCCCTTGGGATGCCCCCCCCTCCGTCACGCCCCATCACCCAATGCAACCGATTCGGTCCAATCCATCTTCCACGCGGCATCGCGCTTTCACCCTCATTGAATTGCTCACCGTGATCGCGATTATCGGCATCTTGGCTGCGATCATTATACCGACCGTTGGCAAGGTTCGCACCTCCGCCCGGTCCGCCCAGTCCGGGTCTAATCTCCGCGAACTTCAAAGGGCGACGCTCCTGCTCGCCGAGCAGAACCGCGGGCGCTTCCCCAATGCCGATGCGCAACTGACCAAACCCGCGCCTTACACCTATTACACGATCTGGGACAGCGTGAGCGGGCTCCCGTCCGTCTTATACCCGGAAAAAGCACGCGCCCAGTTTCCCAGCCGAACCACGCTGTATTCACAAAACACCTTCTGGGATGGCACGGTGTTCCAGAGCCCCTCCGTCGAAGATTCCGCGACCGTGAAGGTCTCCTACGCCGCCAATGAACGGGTCTTCAACACCCAGTGGCTTTCAAAGCCCTTCTTCATGCAGAACTACAATCCGTCTGTAGTCATCATGTATGGGGACGCGCGGGGGACAAACGCTCTGCGGTGGCAGGTGCAGCCCACGGACGCCGGGGCACTCAACGCCCGGAATGGCGCAAGCGGTGATTTCGCGCAGAATGGACGCGCCATGGTCGTCTATCTGGACGGCCATATTCGTTCTCTGGACGCGGCGGAGGCGGCCGAATTCAGCGCCGGCACCACCCCGGCCGCCCGACGCGCTTGGGGTATTGAGTAATTGAATACCTTCCACTCGCACGCACGGGGCGGTCACCGGATTCCCTGATCTGCGCGGCAAAATTTTTCTCCCGTTCAAAGTTGGGCATCTCTTCCCAGCACCAACCCGACAAAGCCTCGTAGCACGCTTCCCCGATTCTCTCCCAAAAAAACTCAAAACTCCCCCTCGCTTTCATGAAATCCCACACCCGAAAGGTTCTCGCCGCAACGCTCCTCGCCCAGATCGCCGCCCTTGGCACCCTCTCCGCCCAAACGACCTGGGACGGCGGCGGCTCCGATACGAACATCAACACTGCCGCCAACTGGAACAACGACACCGTCAACGCCCTCACCGGCACACAGCCCGCCACCTTCGGCACGGGTGGCTCCACCGCCACGATGAATGTGGACGGCTACTTCAGCGCTCTGACGTTTAACCGCAACGACGCCTCCGGCTTCACCGTCAGCGGCACCGGCATCCTCTCCGTGCTCGCTGCCAGCTCCGGTGCCACCGGTAACCTCACTGTCAGCGACACCGCCGGCAACGGCGTCGCCACCATCAGCGCCCCGCTCCGCGTCAACACCGACGCCGGCGGCACGCGTCTCCTCGTCATTGATAACCGCGAGACCGGCACAACCGGCGAGAGCCTCGTCATCAGCGGCGGCATAAGCGCTAGCAACGCCAACGCCTACGGCCTGCGCTTCGGCGGCTCGGGCAGCACCCGGATCACCGGTGCACTCACCGGCACGCTCACCACCAATATTCAGCAGGCTTCGATCACCGGCCAGAACATGGCCGGCACCGTGACGATCGCGGGCAACCAAAGCCTCGGCGCCGCCCAGGTAAACCTCGCGGGCACGGGCAGCGGCACGGTCGCCTCCACCGCGAAGTTCATCATGGGCAACAGCACCGCCGACGTCCAGTCGTGGGCCAGCACGACGGTGAACCAGGCCGCCACCGTCGAGATCAAGTCCAGCGCCACTCTCTCCGGCGCCGTTTCCCTTTCCAACGCCGGCAGCAGCGGCGCCAGTGGCGGCACGCTGGAGGTCTCCGGCAACCTCACCGCCGGCGCGCTCAACATCGGCGGCGCGGCCTATTCCGGCATCCTCAAAGTTTCCGGCACCGCCAACTTCTCCGGCGCGATCACCTCCGGCGTGACCTCAGGGAGCAAGATCGTCGGCGGCGGCGCGACGAACGGGAACATCTCC
>JAIYBI010000191.1 GCA_027488595.1 Opitutaceae bacterium
GCCAACCCCTCGCCGACGACATCTGGCGCTCCGCCCCGCCTCCCGACGCCACCGGCTGGGACGCCCTCGGGACCCGCACCGCCATGGGGTATCACCAACTCGGATACGCCTACGACTTCGCCCACGGCTTCATGACCGAGGCCCAGCGCTCCTCCGTCCGCCGCACCATCGCCACTGCCACCTCCGGCCGCCTCTGGATGGGCGCCCGCCTCCCCGCCCACTTCCGCAACTGGAACTGGGTCGCCGTCGGCCTCAGCCAACCCCTCCTGGCCCTCGCCATCGAGGGCGAAGAGGGCTACGACCCGCGCGTCTTCACCCTCGGAACCGAGATCGCCCGCGACTACCTCTCGCACGGCCTTTCCGCCCAAGGCATCTCCACCGAGGCCGTCGGCTACACCCAGTTCGGCCTGGTCTGGGCCAACCCTTTCACCGTCGCCGCCCAGCGCCGCGGAACAGATCTGCTCGGCCACGCGCGCCACCGCGCCATGCTGGATTGGTATCTCCAGACCCTCCCCCCGCAGCGCAACCAATGGCTCAGCGCCGGCGACGGCGGCGACGCCGGCCCCGCCATCTGGACCCTCTCGATGTGGCGCTACTTTTTCCCCGCCGACCCCAAAGCCTCCGCCCTCTGGCGCAGCTTGGTCTCCGCCTCGCCCGACGCCTCCGCCCTGCGCGGCGATTTTCACCTCGTTGAATCTCTGCTCTGGGCCGCCGAGGACCCTTCCGTCGGCAAACCCCTCCCCGCCGACGGCGCCGACCTCGCCGCCCTCGGCCTGCCCGCCATCTCCCACGACCCCGAACGCGGCACCCTCTTCGCCCGCTCCGGCTGGGACCAAAACGCCACCTACCTCCAGCTCGAAAACCGCGTGGACGCCGTCGGGGCCAGCCACGAACACGCCGACCGCGGCCACTTCAGCTTCGCCGCCCTCGGCCGCGTCTGGGCCAAGGACAACTTCCGCTCCGTCGAGACCCGCCACCACAACTCTGTCCTCATAGACGGCCACGGCCAAGGCTACTGGCCCGGCCCCGGCCGCTGGCTCGGCGTCGAAAAACACCCCGACCTCCTCGTCGCCTCCCTCGACGCCAAAGACGCCTACGACTGGTTCTGGCCCAAACAAATCCTCGCCGAAAACCCCGACACCTTCCCTCGCTTCGCCCAAAAACGCTGGCGCGACTACGCCACCCAGGCCCGCGCCTTCCAGACCACCCAGGCCGGCCTCGCCGGCGAACGCGACCCGCGCCCCGCCGTCGCCGCCTTCTGGCAAGGCTTCGAAACCGGCGACCCGCGCCTGTGGGATGAAGACAGCTGGCCCGTCCGCTACCCGCACAACCCCGTCCAACGCGCCTTCCGCACCGTCGCCTTCAACACCGGCGCGCAACCCTGGCTACTCATCGTGGACGACATCCAGAAAGACGAGCGCGAACGCCTCTACGAATGGCTCATGCAGACCGGCCTCGATACCGAGCTGGTCTCCGCAAAAGGCGCCGACCTCATCCTCGGCGACGCCTCCCTGCCGCGCGGCCCCGATGGCCGTCCCCGCCCGAAGAAGGGCGATCGCCTCCTCCTCGTCCGCGTCCTCCACCAGGCCGAACCCGCCCGCCCTCTCGACTACGCCTCCCGTCCCTCCGCCCGCTTGGAGACTTTCGAGCGCAAAGACACCCTCACCCCCGACGGCCGCTCCTTTGGCCTCGATAAGCGCCTCGTCATCGGCGCGCGCGCCGTCGCCCCCGATTTCAAGATCCTCCTCTACCCCCACCGCCAAGGCGAACCCCTGCCCACCACGACCTGGTCCGACGACCGTTCCCGCCTCACTGTATCCACTCCGTCAGGACAAACTTCCCTCGCCCTCACCCGCGACCCCGCCGGCCGCACCCTCATCGCCCCCGCGCCCTGACCTTCCCCAAGCCAAGCGACTCCGCCCCTTCGCAACACTCTCCATGTCCCGCCCACTCACCGCCCTCCGCCCTTTTGCGCCTTCTGCGCTCCCGCCCTGCGGGATGGCCAATTTTTTCGTTCTCCTCCTGCTCCTCGGATTCACCGCGCTCCCCGCCGCCCAGTTCGCCCCCGTCTTCACCCACGGCGCCGTCCTCCAGCGCGACCAACCCATCGCCCTCTGGGGCACCGGCCGCGACGGCGAGAAGGTCACCGTCGAGCTCCTCGATAAATCCGCCACCACAACCGTCACCCCCGACGGACGCTGGAGCGTCACCCTCCCCCCTTCGACCGCCACGCCCATCTCCGCCTCCGCCACCCTCCGTCTCGTCGGCGACACCACCGTCACCCTCACCGACATCGCCATCGGCGAGGTCTGGCTCGGCCTCGGCCAGTCCAACATGGAATGGCGCCTCAACCAGTGCGCGCCCCACACCACCGCGCTCCTCGCCACCGCCGACAACCCCGCCATCCGCAATCTCAAGATCCCACTCCGCCCCTACGCCGGCGACCCGCTCCCCGCCTTCGCCTGGAAAAAATTCGACCGCGCCAACGCTCCCTATTTCGGCGCCGTAGCCTACTTCTTCGC
>JAIYBI010000199.1 GCA_027488595.1 Opitutaceae bacterium
CACCTTCCAGGACGGCGACGCTGTAGTGTTTTACAACTACCGCGGAGACCGCCCGCGCGAGATCACCAAGGCCTTCGTGATTGATGGCTTTGCCGAGTTCGACCGCGGCCCGAAGCTCGATCTCTACTACGCCACTATGACCGAGTATGAGTCCGGCCTGCCCGTTCACGTCATCTCGCCCAAGCCGCCCAAACTCAAAAACATCCTCGCCGCCGCCGTCGCCTCCGCCGGCATCGGCCAGTTCCGCTGTGCCGAGACCGAGAAGAACCCGCACGTCACATTCTTCTTTAACAACTACAACAAGGACCCGTTCCCCGGCGAAGACCGCGCCTGTCCCGCCAGCCCGAAGGTCCCCACCTACGACATGCAGCCCGAGATGAACGCCGCCGAGGTCACCCGCCTCACCAAGGAGGCCATCCTCTCCGGCAAATACGGCATGATCGTGGTCAACTTCGCCAACCCCGACATGGTCGGCCACACCGGTTCGCTGCCCGCCACCATCAAAGCCTGCGAGGCAACCGACGCCGGTGTCGGCGAGCTGCTCGCCGCCCTCAAATCAGTCGGCGGTCGCGCGGTGGTCTGCGCCGACCACGGTAACGCCGAGATGATGTGGGACCCCACCGTCAACGGCCCCCACACCGCCCACACGCTAAACCTCGTCGAGGTGTTTGTGGTCGGCGAGGGTTTCACCAAGGCGACCAAGATGCGCTCCGGCGGGCGCCTGGCCGACATCGCGCCGACGGTGCTCGACTTGATGGGCCTGCCCAAGCCCGCCGAGATGACCGGCGAGAGCCTGATCGTCCGCTGAGCCGCCGGGTCGGCGGCAAGTTCGGCGGCAGGCCGACCGGTGCCGCCGGTTTTCGCCCGCGCCTTCGTCGCCCATCCGGCGCGGAGGCGTTTTCATTTCAAAGCGGGAGTCAGCAAGTTTGAGCGTGTCTAAATTTGGGTGAGGTCGTGATCAGTCCATCCGGCAGATGGCGGATCGTTCGTAAGCGACGGCGCGGTTCAGGCGGTGATGAACGGGGCGTTTCTGCTCCGGGGTCAGGGGCGGAAGGGCGGGCAGGTCGTAGGCGCGGGCGTCGTTGAGCAGGCGCTCGGCGAGGGCGCGGGCCTCGTCCCAGCGTTCGCGCAATTGGACGGTGGCGAAGGGCAGACCCGGTGCGAGGGAGTCGGCGGCGGCGAGGTTTTTCAAGAAGCCGCGCCACTCGGTGAGGAGGCGGTCAATGTCGCCCCGGCCGGCGCGGGCAAACTCGTCGGCCAGGGTGTGGGCCAACGTGCCGCGCGAGGTGGTGCGTTCGGCAAGGGCCTGCACGACCTCGCTCGCACCGTAGCCGTAGGCGGGGGGCACACCCTCGGAGAGGTAGCCTTCAACGCTCACGCGGCGGTAGGTCTTTTCGCAGACGTGGACGAGGCGGCCGAGGCGGCGGGGATTGGTGCCCGCGAAACGGTCTCCGGCGAAGAGATTGGCGCTGTCGTAGAGGAGGTGGTCCACGGGGTAGCGGCGATCCTCGAGGCCGGCGGCGAGGGCGAGGCCCTCGGGGCCAAGAAAGACGGAGGCGATGGCACCGCGGGCGGTGAGGCGAAGGCGTTTGTCGAGGATGCCCACGCGTTGCCATTCCCAGAGTGGAGTGGGCTCGGGCGAGAGGGCGAGGCAGGCCGGGCGGAGTTCGCAGGTGGCGCAGCCGGGGAAGGGCTCGCGGCGGCGGCGGACAAGCCGAGCGCGCCCTGTATCCGTCAACTGGTGACAAGGCGGGGCTGCCTCGGGGGCTAGCGCGGTGGTCGCTTCGGCGCCTAGAATAAGCGCCGTATCGGTGAAAAAGCGGCCGGAGACGAAACGGGCGAGGTCGAGGGCGGAATCGCCGGGGGCGAGCTGGCGGAGCAGCGCGGCCCAGGGGAGGGGCGCGGCGCGTTTAAGGCGTAACGGGGCGGCTCGGTGGAGGCGCGGGGTGCTGCCGGAGACGAGCATGTAGCCGGTCTCGTCGAGCCCGCGGCGGCCGGCACGGCCGATCATTTGGAGGAGCTCATGGGGGGCGATGTCCCGCTCGATGGCGCCGATGCGGAAGCTGGCGGCGGTGAGCATGACGGAGCGCAGGGAAAAGTTGATGCCGGCGGCGAGACCGAGAGTGGCGACGACGGCGCGGAGTTGTCCGGCCTTGGCGAGGGGTTCGACAAGACCGGCGCGTTGGGCGTAGGAGAGGCCGCTGTGGTGAAAGGCGACGCGGCGGGCGAGGAGTTTGGCGAGAACGGGGCCGGCCATTGATTCCTGCTCGGGGGTGAGGGCGAGCGGATCGGCGAGGGGCAGCTCGCGGGCGATCTGGCGGGCGAGTCGCTCCGCCTCGGCACGGTGGGGCGCGAAAACGAGGACGGGGGCGAGGCCCTCTCGCAGTGCGCCGGCGACGCGGCGGGTCCAGAAACTGCCGATTTCGGACGGGAGGCCGTAGATGAGGTCGTCAATATCCACCTCCTCGAGCGGCACGGGGCGGATGGCGGTGCGCACCACCTTCACGCTGCGGCCGAGACGGGTGAGCCAGGCGGCGACATCGTCGGGGTTGGCGACGGAGCCGGAGAGGAGAAGGAGCTGGGTCGAGGCGGGCAGGGTGGCGAGGACGCCCTCGTAGTGGTTGCCCCGGGCGGGATCGGAGAGCCACTGGTATTCGTCAATGACGAGGAGATCCGGGAGGAGGGCGGCGGCAGCCGAAGCGGAGCCGGCGGCGTCGAGGGGGGCGCATCTGGCCTGATTGCGCAGGAGTCCGCCTTGGGCGGCTTCGAGGGTTGCGACGATGACGGGAGCGTTGAGGGAGACCGAGAGGTCGCCGGTGGTGATGCCGACGCGCCAGCCGCGAGCGAGCCACTCGGCATATTTGTCGTTGGCGAGGGCGCGGGTGGGGACGGTGAAAATCGCGCGGCGGGTGAAATTGCCCTGCTCGATGAACCGCTCGAAGACGTGGGTTTTTCCAGCGCCGGTGGGAGCGTCCACAATGACGTCATCGCCAGCTTGCAGGGCATGCACGGCGTCGCGCTGCCATGTGTCGGGCAGCATGAGGGATTGCAGGCCTGCGAGGTCGCCGAAACGCATGAGTGCCGGACGGTAAGTCACGATGGCGGGCGGTCAAACGGGGCAGGGTTTCCGCTGCGGCCGGGGCGACGATGCGGAAGTGGTGCAGATACATCGGCTTAAGGAAATCCGGGCGTTCGCCGCAGGGGGCGAGCTTTACGCCGCCGGCGCGCGCCCAAACTTTGCGTTTGCCGCGCCCGTCGACCTCCTTCACGGCCCCATTTGGTTTGACTCTCGGCACCCAGATTTTCGTTTTCACGATTACGGTAAAAACACCGTGAATAAGAAACTAATGCTAACGTCAACAAACATGAAAATAGTCACCCGTCCCGCCTCCGCCTTGTTCCTTCGCACGCCTCTGCTCGCAGTGGCGCTCGCCGCCTCCGCTTCCGGCCTCGCCGCGCAAAATCTCCTCGTCAATTCCGGCTTCGAGACCTTCACGGTAACCGTAAACACCGCCGTTCCCATCACCGCCGGTGTGCCAAACACGAGCGCAGTGACCGGATGGACGATTCAATCCTCAGTCAATAGCTCCGTAGGCATTACCAACATCGCCACCGTCAGCCAAGGTGCGGTTTACTTTTCGTTTAATGTCGCGGAGACCGCACCGTCCGTCGCGAGCATTTATCAAGATTTCACCACCACTCCCGGTGCCAGTTACCTCGTAAGCTTCGATGTTGGTCGCTTCGGCGGTTCTGGCGGCAGCGTCGCTTCTTTAGGTCGGGCGTTCGATGTGGTTTCCGGAGTGATCAACGGGGGGGCCCTCGGTTCAGATACCAAGAGCTCAACAACCGCCAACGGAGGTGCCTTCGCCAGTTTCTTTGCCAGCTCGTCATTCAGCTTTGTCGCGGTTGGCAACACGTCGCGTCTCGTGATCAGTGATGCCTCGGCGGTAACCGGCAATGTGGATCTCGTCGTGGATAAAGCCTCTGTCACCCTCACCGCCATCCCCGAGCCCTCCAGCTATGCGGCCATCGCGGGCACCGTCCTCCTTGGCTTCGCCGCGCTGCGCCGCCGCCGCGCCGTATCTGCCTAAGCCACGCCGGATTTCGTTCGTTTGCGATCTTCCCAACGCCGCCCTTTTCCAGGGCGGCGTTTTTGTTTTTCGATGGGTTGGGTCAAGGGCTTCAGAGGCAAGGCCAGCGCCCCGGGCGGGCGTAAGCCGCCAGGGTGGCAGGCTTCAGCTCGATTCCTGCCACGTCGCCGCCCGTCCAAACTTTGCGTTTGCCGCGCGCCACGCCGCCACCTGAATCACCCATTCCTCTCTTCGCTTCCCTGACTTTCTTCGCCTCGCCCGCCGCATGCATCTCCAAGCGCTCAAGCTCCACGGTTTCAAATCCTTCGCCGACCCCACCACTTTGCGCTTTGAGAAGGGCGTCACCGCCATCGTCGGTCCCAACGGCTGCGGCAAATCCAACGTAGCCGACGCCATCCGCTGGGTGCTCGGCGAACAGTCCGCCAAGGCCCTCCGCGGCGGCAAGATGCAGGACGTCATTTTCGAGGGCGCCGACACCCGCAAGCCCGCCCAGATGTGCGAAGTTTCCCTCCTCCTCACCGATTGCGAAAAGCAGCTCGGCAGCGAGTTTCACGAGATCGAGATCATGCGCCGCGTCTATCGCGACGGTGGCGGCGAGTATTTTTTCAACGGCCAGGCCTGCCGTCTCAAGGACATCCAAAAACTCTTCATGGATACCGGCATCGGCCGGACCAGCTACTCGATCATGGCCCAGGGCCAGATTGACCAGATTCTCTCCTCCAAACCCGAGGAGCGCCGCGCCGTTTTCGAGGAGGCGGCCGGCATCACCAAGTATAAATCCCAGCGCAAGGAGGCTCTCCAAAAACTCGCCCTCACCGACGCCAATCTCGTCCGCGTCGCCGACATCGTCGCCGAGGTCGGCCGCCAGATCGGTTCGCTGAAGCGCCAGGCCTCAAAGGCCCTTCGCTACAAAAAACTCTCCTGGCGCCTGCGCCATCTCGCGCTCGCCCACCACGGGTTCAATTACGCGCAACTTTCCGCCCAGCTCGCGACACTGGAGGAGAACGTCATCAAACTTCGCGCCGCCGCCGAGACCCGCCGCGTCCATCTCCATCAGCAACAGTCCGAGCTCGACGAGAAAAAGGCCCTCCGCTCCCGCCTTAACCAGCGCGTGCAAGAGGCCCAGCAGGCCGTCTTCGATCTTCGCTCCGAAAAGGAGCAGGCGGAGAACGCATCCAACCTCGCCCAAATCAAACGCAGCGGCCTCGCCGAGCGGCTCGAATCCTCGCGCGGCAACGTCGAGGAGCTTGAAATGCAGCTCCACGAGTTGACCTCACAGGCCGACAGCGGCGCGCAGGACAAACAGATGGAGCTCACCCTGCTCGGCAGCTCCGACGCCGTGTTCCAGGACCGCAATCGCGAGCTCACCGTGCTCGACGCCGAGTTGTCCAAGCTCGAGCAGGAGCTCTCGCAGACCAAGTTTCAGGTGCTCCAGTTTGAGAGCAACGTCGCCCGCCTCCGCACCGACACCACGGGCTACGAGGTTGATCAAAAAACCTCCGCCCAACGCCACGAGTCAGTCGCCGCCGATGTCGAGGGCGTGCGCCAACAGCAGTCCTCCGCGACCCAACAACTCTCCGAGATCCAGGCCCGTGTCGAGGAAGCGCAGGTCACCAAAGCCCGCGCCCACTCCGAGACGCAGGATCTGCAGATCCAGATCGGCGACCTCACCAAGGAATTTCGCGAGGCGCAAAAATCCCTCCAAGAGATTGATCGCAACATCGCCCAGCGCAGCGCCCGTCTCAAACTCCTCCAGCAGCTCGCCGAGAAGTTCGAGGGTTTTGGCGAAGGCGCGAAGGCCATTCTTCAGGGCCGCTTCGCCCCCGTCCTCGGTGCCGGCGCCGCCAAGCCGCGTCCGATCACCGACGGGCTCCGTCCCCGCGCCGAGTGGACGCGCGCGCTCGAAGCCCTGCTCGGTGCCGCCAGCGAGGCCGTCGCCGTCGCCGACCTCGACGTCGCGCAAAAAATCCTCGCCGAACTCGAGGGCCAGCAAATCGGTAGCGCCGCGCTGCAAATCCAAAATCTCAAATCGCAAATCCCCGCCGAGTCCGCCGCTTTACCGTCCGGCCTTCGTCCCGCCACCGATTCGCTCGTCGGTTTTGATGCCGATCACCCCGCCGTCGCGCTCCTCGGCAGTTGTTATCTGGCCGACGACCTTGGTTCGTTCCTGAGCTACTGGCGCGCGAATCCCGGGTTCCGCTTCCTCGCCGTCGCCACCGCCAAGGGCGAACTGGTTGACTCTCGCGGCGTGATCTTCGGCGGCTTCCGCAAAAAGTCCGGCAACAGTCTCGTGCAGCGCGAGGTGGACTTGCGCGAGACGGCCAAGGCCCTCGCCGACGATCAGCTTGCCCACGATGGGCAGCGCCAGGTCATTGATTCCATCCAGCTCCGTCTCACCGAGGCCGAGCAAAACCTCGAAGCCAAACGCGGCGAGGTCCTCGAAGCCTCGCAGACCCTCGCCACCGTCCAGCAGGAGGAGCGCAACGCCCAGCGTGCCGTCGAGGAACTCGTGCAACGCGTCGAGCGTATGGACCGCGAGCTTCAGCAACTCGAGGCCGCCCGCTACGAGATGCAGACCCGTTTTGATCGCGCCCGCCAGCAGCTCACCGAGGCCGAGCAGGCGGTCGAAGCCGGCCGCGTGCGCACCAACGAGATCGAGACCACCCTCACCACGCTTCGCACCGAGCGGGATGTGAAACGCGACACCCTTGCGCAGGCCCGCCTCGAACTCGCCGAACGCCGCCAAAAGGTCGAAGTCCTCGACCGCGGCATCGCCGACATGCAGCGCCGGCGCGCCCAGCTCGCCGAGATTCTCATCCAGCGCCAGCGCGAGATCGAGGCCTGGACCGAGCAGACCGTCGCGCTCGAGCAAGAAGCCGACGGCCAGCGCTACCGCGCCGCCCAGCTCGCCGAGACCCTCACGGTCGCGATGCAGCAGGTGGAGCTTATCCGCCAGCAACTCATCGAGGTGGAGCGCACCATCAACGGCGTGGAGTCTTCGCAGGATGGCATTCGCACCGACGCTGAAAAGTCCGCCTCCGACCTGAGCCGCTGCGAGGTTGAGTTGGCGCAAGTGCAGAGCCGCGTGCAGTTCATTACCGAAGACGTGCAGCGCGATTACCAGCTCCCGGTCGGCAGCTACGATTGGCGCGGCCTGCTCTATCGCGCCGACGACCAACCGCCCGATCTCAAGGTCCTCGATCTCGAGGACGACGAGGACGAGTCCGATGGTGAGGCCGTAGGGGCGTCGCTTGCGACGACCGCGCCCGAGAGCGAGGAAGAGGCGCCGACGGATTCGGAACGGTCGTCGCAAGCGACGCCCCTACAGGCGACCAACACCGATGCAGCGCCGAAGAAAACGCGCCGCGCCAAAAAATCCGGCCC
>JAIYBI010000450.1 GCA_027488595.1 Opitutaceae bacterium
ATTCATGCCCGCGCGCAGGGCGGCCGTGGTCAGACGTGCGTGCCACTGGATTCCGACGGGGATCAAGCAGATATCCACCTTTCCGGCCTCGCGGGCGAAAAGTTCCTCGGCGCTCGTGTAGATGCGGGCGCCCTCCGCTTTGAGTTCGGCGATCACATCCGGCACCTGGTCGGGGTTGATCACCACGGCGGCGACGAGGCTGGCGGCCTTCATGGCGAGGGCCTGCCGAACCAGCTGAAGATAGATGCCCCCGTAGCCGGAAACACCGATCAGAGCGATGCGCGGCGTTGAGGAACCAAGCGTGGAGGACATAGTCGTAAAGGGGTAGATAGACTCTGAGTTAAGGCTAGCACAGGGATTAATCAGCTTGTGCCGGGTCGCGACGCGGCACAGTTCTTACAGTAAGAGAATTCCGTCATGCCTTCCCCCTCCCTTCGTCAACTGGCTCAGCAACTCGGGCTTTCCCACACCACGGTTTCGGAGGCGCTGCGCGGCAGTGCGCGGGTGCGGCCCGCCACGAGGGCGAAAGTTTTGAAGGTTGCGCGCGACATGGGCTACAAGCGCAATCCGCTGGCGGGCGCGTTGATGTCGGAAATGAGGCGTTCGCGGGCGGGCACATTTCGCGGGGTTTTGGCCGTGGTTGACCTGGATGGTCCGGCGGGGAGGCCCGAAGGTGCGGTCCGTTATCACGACGAATTGGCCAAAGGCGCGGCGAAGCGTGCGGACGAACTCGGCTTTAAAACCGATTCCTTTGCGGTGGGCAAAGCCGGGCTCTCGCTCGAACGACTCGACAAAATACTTCAATCACGCGGCATCAGCGGGATTTTTTTGCTGCCGGTGAGAGAGACCCCGGATCTGACGCGGCTGGATTGGACGCACTTTTCAGGCATCTACTCCGACTATGTCATCGAGCGACCGGGTTTGCACGCGGTGTGTCCGGACCATTTCCGCGCGATGCTGACGGCCATGGAACGACTTTTGAACCTGGGTTACAAGCGCCCGGGGCTGATGCTGAACGCGGCCCACGATGCACGCCTGTTGCATCGCTGGGAGGCGGCGTATCACGCATTCCAGACCCACCACGCCGGGATGACGCGACTGCCCCCGTTGATTATGAATTCGCCAAGCGAGGCTGATTTCTCGCGCTGGTTCTGGACCGTAAAGTGCGACGTTGTCATGTCGCATTTACCCGCCGCGCTGGACTGGATGATCGCGGCAGGGGCGCGCGTGCCCGAGACACACGGGTTTTGCTCCCTGAACATCATGAACAATACCAAGCCGTGCTCTGGCCTGGATCTGCAACCGCGCCTGCTGGGTGCGCGCGGCATGGAACTTCTGATCGGCCAGGTGCTCCGCAATGAGTGCGGCGCGCCGGAGATGCCGATGACAACCACGGTGCCCGCGGCCTGGCTGGACGGACCGACGCTGAAAAAGTAGAAGAGGCTCCGGACGCGGCGTCGCAGAAAAAGGGGTGGTGTATTTGAAATCTGGTGACGTAGTTTAATCGTAAGGCGGGCGGGCAGCGGGCGCTCTTTCCGTTGACAAATCCGGTCGGAAAAAGGCACAAATTCTGAACTATGTTGCGCTATCTCGCCTCCGGCTCGAAAAATTTTTCGGCCGAACCCATCATGGTGATGACGCGTTTCAACTGGGAGTTTTACGCGGTTTTGAATGGGGCCTTGCGACCGACCGGTTCGATGAACGGAAACGAAGTTTTTACGCACACCCCCACGCTTTGGTTGTTTCCTCCGGACCGGCCGCACGGCTGGGAGTCGCGCAAACGGGTGGAGCGCGCGGTGTTTCACTTTTCATCAGTGCCGGATGTGATTCGCGAGGCATGCGCGGAGCGCGGGTTTCTGGCCATGCCGCTGGAGCCCGCCGATGCGGAGTTTTTGCGCCAGCTGGCGAAATCCCTTGCGCAGCACTACCGGTCGCCGACCCCGGCTTCGTTGCTCCTGTTTGATCGCGCGCTGATTGATTTGAGCCTGCTTTTTCTCCGCGGTCGGGATTTCGGCGTAACGCTGCCGCTGGAGATGGTGGCTTTTGAGCGGGTCGAGCGGGTGGTGGAGTGGTATCTTTGCCACCTCCACGAGCGGCCCACGCTGGAGGCACTGGCAGAACTGGTTCACATCTCGGCGGTCCATCTGCGCCGGCAGTTCCAGTTTGTTTACGGGCAAAGCCCGAATCGCGTGCTTGCCCACCTGCGCCTTGACAAGGCGGCGGAGTTGCTCGCGACCACCAACGACACGCTCGACCTCATCGCGCGGCGCAGCGGGTTCAACAGCGCGAGCGATCTCTGCCGGGTTTTCCGCCGCCGCTTCAAGGCCTACCCGAACGAGTGGCGCACCCAAGTGTCGGGCATGGAGGATCCTCTTCAAAAAGTGGAGCGGCTCATCGCCCGGGTAAATCCGCAACGTCCGCTTTCGATCATCGGCGGAACTGCATCCAAGGCTAAAAAAAGCGGATCAAATCGCTCCGCATCAAAAAATTCGGCCGAGACGAAGGCGAGCAGCCTTGTATCCGGTAAGCGGAGATTGGCACCGGTGTGATGATGTTCGTCCGGGCAGCCTTGCGTGGACGCACGGATTTTTTCAAGTGGTGAGGCGCAAAGACGGGGTGAAAGGCGATGAGCGTTTTTGTCAATGAATAGTGCGGTGAACACACTTGGTTCTGTCTCCACGAAGGTGCATTTTCATATTCGTAGAAGCAGTCAACCCCCCCGTCATCTCCATGATTTCGCCCCTATCCGTTCGTCGTGTGGCCGCCCCGCGCAGCCGCCGCGCCTTCACGCTTATCGAACTTCTCACCGTCATTGCCATCATCGGCATTCTGGCGGCGATCTTAATCCCGACCGTTGGGTCGGTTCGCGAAAAAGCAAGGCAGAGCCAGTGCATGAACAATCTCCGGCAATGGGGCATGGCGGTGACCCTTTACGCGCAGGATAACAAAAACAACTACTGGATTTCCCGCGCTGATGGCAGCCTTGCCTGGTCGCAAGTGGGCGCCGGTTCGATTTATCCGCGTTACTTCAGCCGTCCCCGCGATGACTACGGCGAGATGTTGTTCTGCCCCTCCGAGCCGGTCGCGCGCGAAATCGCGGACTCCGGAGCAAATACCCCCCTTTACACCTGCTATGTCATGGTGCGTCCCAGTTTCGGTGGGGTGGTGGTGAGCGACCCGACCAAGGTTCCCCTCTCCAAGTCCACGTCCCCTTCGCGCACAATTCTGATGATGGACAGGCACTTCACCGACACTGCCGGGGCGCCCCTTGGCACTGGCAATTCGTATAGTATCTCCGAGGCCGCTTCGATGCGTAGCGCATACGGTGCCTCATACAAGCGTCACGGCAAAGGCATCCTCACGGTATTTCTCGACGGTTCCGCTCGGCGCATGAGCTGGGATAACGGCCAACCCAACAGTTCGCTGTCCCTCAACCCGAACGGCGGCGGCCGCAACGATCTGAATCCCGCCTGGTTCTCGCTTAACCAGTAAGTTGGGTCCCTGGAACCTCTCCGGCCGGCCCGCCGGCCTGCCCCTGGCCATTGGCATAAGTTTTTTCACCTCCGTTAACCGCCTCCCCTTTTCGCGTTTAGCACCACTCCGGCTCTTCACTCCGGCTTCAACCCCTACCCGCAGCTGCGTCGTTTTAACTACGCAGCCCCCTCTTCTTTGCACAACTCCATGAAAATCAATACCCCAAAGTCCGTGTCTCGTAGTTCGGCCCTTTCGCTGAAACTCCTGGCTGCATTAGCCTCCCTCGCACCGCTCTCCTATGGTGCGGA
Source organism: Opitutaceae bacterium (assembly GCA_027488595.1). Classification (GTDB taxonomy): domain Bacteria; phylum Verrucomicrobiota; class Verrucomicrobiia; order Opitutales; family Opitutaceae; genus IMCC26134_A. Next base: position 3,783 of record JAIYBI010000450.1, read on the forward strand.
AATCTTCAAAGCGAACAACCCCGACGCTCTCGCGGCGCTCTCCAGCTGGATCGGCGGTGTGGTTCCCGGCCCCGCCGACATCGCGGTATGGGATTCGACCGTGGCCGAGAACACCTTTGCGATCATGGATGCGTCCATCAGCCTTGGGGGACTCAAGGTCGTGGGCAACACCGCCGGTCTGTTCGTGGATTCATTTGCCAGTGGGGGCGCCGGCGTGGTCATGACCCTCGGGACCTCCGGTGTGGATTTTAGCGGAGCCACCTCGGGCACGACGTTTACCTTCGATACGCCGACCGTGACTGTCGCCCGCGCCCAGCCATGGTCGGTTGCTGACGGAGCCACCGTCGTGCTGAAGGGACCGCTCACCCGCGCGTTTGGCGCAACGATCAACTTCAACCTTGGCGCTACCTCCACCGGTATTTTCCGCGGGGACGGCTGGACGGGTGCCTCTACGATTCTTGCCTACGCGACGGTGAACGGAACCGACCTGGCGGCTCTGGATGCATCGAAAAACGTCATCACCGGCGTCAGCCGCGGCACTTACGTCCCGAACGTTAACTCTGGGGCAGCAGACCCGAACATGATCGGCACCTTCGGCACGATTGACGTGGTAAATTCCAATACGGGCGCCGTAAACGCCTTCCGGTTGGGCAACTCTACCGGTGTCACTCCCGCTGGTATTCGATTCAACACGGCACACGCCACCGGGATGAACTGGGTCGTGGACGTTCCTTCGGGCCGTAATCTTAACGTCAGCAACCAGGGCATTATTGTGACTTCGGCGGTGGGCGCCAAAGACGTGTTTTTCAACGGCGCGGGGAACATCCGGCTTTCGGCCGGTTCGCAGCTCCATTTCCACCAATACAATCCGGCCGGTAACCTCACCCTCAACGCCCAGATCAACCAACCGGCTGGAGCCGGGGCATCGGTGGTGAAAGCAGGCCCGGGAAGAATGATTCTTGCGAGCAACGGGAATGGCTATTTGGGCGGCACGGCCATCGCCGAGGGCACGCTTCAGATCGGCAACGGGGGCACGACCGGCGTGCTCGGCAGCGGTAACGTCACCAACCATGGTGTGCTGGTCTTCAACCGCACCAACAGCTACACTCCGACCCAAAACATCAGCGGCACCGGCCAGGTTACCCAGGCCGGCACGGGCGAGACGATTTTCACCACCAACGTGAACACCTACAGTGGTGCGACCAATCTCAATGCCGGCACTCTGACCTTCAGCAGCCTGGGCAGCCTCGGTTCCGGCACCGCCCTCAATTTCAACGGTGGCGCGCTCAACTGGGCTACAGGTAACACGGACGACATCTCCGGACGAACTGTCACCCTCAACTCACCCGGCGGCATTCTTAACACCAACGGCGGCAACATCACCCTCGCCAACCCGATCGGCAACGGCGGTGCGGGCGGCCTGACAAAGACTGGGCTCGGTGCACTAACCCTCGGCGCTGCCAACTCCTACAGCGGCAATACCACGCTCTCCGCCGGCAGCCTCATCCTCACCAATGCCTCCGGCTCGGCCACGGGCTCCGGGAACATTACCACTGCAATTGGGACCACGCTGGGCGGCGGCGGCAGCGCCTCCGGAACGGCTTCAGTTGCGCTCGGGGCTATTCTCGCCCCTGGCTCGAACGGAGTGGGCACCCTGACCCTTGGCGGGCTCAACCTCGCCGCAGGGTCGATTGTTCATATCGAATTCGCCTCCCCTTCATCCTTCGACAAAGTCGTCTCGACCAATCTCACTCTGAATGGTGGCGGCCTCCAATTGTATAACGCGGGCGGCACCACCCAGTTTGCCACGGCCGGCACCTATGGTGTTTTCGAGCATACCAATGCAACTCAAGGAACTGGCGCGGGGTCCCTGTCGGTCCTAAACCCCAAGGCGGGCTTCAGTTATTCCTTTGCGGACAGCGGCACAGTCGTGTCGCTCGTAGTTGCTCAGGACTCCATTCTGTCTAACTGGTCGCCCTTCGTTGGCGGATCGTGGGGCGATGGCGCCAACTGGTCCAACGGTGTTCCGACCACGAATTATACCGCTCAATTCGTAGCGCCTTTGGCCGCGCCCGCCACTCTCACGCTTGACGGCAATCGCACCGTCAACGGTGCGGTTTTCGACAGCGCCAACGGCTACACGGTCGCGCAAGGCACTTCCGGCACGCTCACCTTTGATAAAGGTGTGCAATCCGCCGCCATCAATGTGCTCGCCGGTAACCACACCATCTCGGCACCGGTGCTTCTCACCTCCACGATTGCGGTTACGACGAATGCCAACACTTCCCTTTCCTTCACCGGTAATGCCACCGGGCCCGGTGGCGTGACGAAGGCTGGCGCCGGAATTCTGGACCTCACCGGTGTTAATTCTTTTGCCGGTAATATCAACGCGGTGGCCGGTGTGCTCGGCTTCAGCCAGGCTGACAGTCTGGGTGCGGGAGCGCTGACTCTCAATGGTGCCACGCTTCGCTACAACACGGGCAACACGGCTGATATCTCAACCAGGTCCATCACGGTTGGGCAGGATGGGGCCGGGATCGACACGAACGGCAACGATGTGACACTTGCATCGGCCTTCGGTAACAGCGGCAGTGGTTTTCTTACAAAAGCTGGCGCCGGCACACTCACGCTCGGCGGTAACAACACTTTTTCGGGCGGAACGCGTGTCACCGGCGGAGTGCTTCGTATCACTTCGGACGCTAATCTCGGCACCTCCGGCTCAACGCTTACGCTCGATGGCGGCGCCATCAGTGCCGGCACGCTCTCACTCGACTCCAGCGCGATCCAGCGTCCGATCTCGATGGGCGCGGGCGGCGGCACAGTCGCGGTAGATGCAGCCGCCACCCTTACGGTTGGCGGGACGATCTCCGGCGGCGGACCTTGGACCAAGACCGGCAACGGCACCTTGTTGCTTACAGGGGTAAGTTCATCCAACCCCAGTCCGATCACGATCAGTGCCGGAACGGTCCAGCTTGGAGGCGGCACGGCGAACCTCAACAACGCCCTTGGAAGCGGAACCGTCACTTTTATGGGCGGCACGCTCGTCTCCAACAACGCCCTGATTGACCCTTCAGGCGCTAGCACCTTCACCGGGATCGGCAATAACTTGGTTGTCCCGACGGGCCAGACCGGAACGGTTGTTTATTCCGGACGCGGCGATAGCAACGGCTCATTGACCGGCAATGGAACGCTTAACGTCACGGTTGGTGCATCGCGCGCTGCATTCGGCGGCAATTGGTCCGCTTACACGGGGCAGATCAACATCGGTGGCACTGGTGAGTTCCGATTGAATGGAGCAAGCATTTTCAATGGTGCGTCGGTGCACTTGGGTGCCGGGGTTCTCGTGCAGCAGATCTTTAACCCCCCGAGCGGCGGAGAAACGATTCAGAATATTGGAGCGTTGTCAGGTGATGCAGGCGCACGCTTGGGCGGCAATCCTGTCGGTGGACGTTGGGTTAACTGGACCATTGGCAGCAAAAACCTC
>JAIYBI010000283.1 GCA_027488595.1 Opitutaceae bacterium
ATCGTCGCCTACCATGAGGCCGGCCACGCGCTCGTCTCCACCGTGATGAAGGATGAGACGATGCCGGTCCACAAGGTGACCATCATCCCCCGCGGTCGTTCGCTCGGCAGCACGATGTATATCCCGTCCAAGGACACCTACAACTACGCCAAGAAAAAGATGCTCAACCGCCTCGCGACTCTGTTCGGCGGGCGCATCGCCGAAGAAGTCGCGCTCGGCGACATTACCTCCGGCGCTTCGGGCGACATCCAGCAGGCCACCAAACTCGCCCGCCATATGGTGTGCGACTGGGGCATGAGCGTGCTTGGCCCCATCGCTTTTGGTGACACCCAGGACACCGTTTTCCTTGGTCGTGAGATCACCCGTTCGCAGACCCATAGCGAGGAGACATCCCGCGTGATTGACGAAGAGGTGAAGAAAATCGTGGACCTGCAATACGCCCGCGCCAAAGACATCATCATCACCCACCGGGCCGCGCTCGACAAAATCGCCGAAGCGCTGCTCGAGCACGAGACTATTGACGGCGTGCACGTGCAGGAAATCGTTGACCACGGCGAGATGCGCACCCCGGTGCGCCTGCCTGAGCCGCCCCCTCTGCCCGATGCCAAACCCGACGCCAAGACGCCCGCCGCCGCGCCCCGCGCCGAGCCCGAGGCGATGGGTGGCAGTCCGGCGCCGTCGCCGGCATAAGTGCTATCAGGGGGCCTTTTAAACGATCCCCATCCTTTGTTGCGGCGCTATTTGCTATCTCCGACCAGAACAAGTCAGACCGCAGACCGTCGCGCCTAAGAAACTGGTTAATTGTGTTGGCTGGGGCTACGTCCGCTCGGTGCGCTCGGATTGGCTCTTTGCCTGTTCGGTTGCCTCCCCCAATGTCATTCCGGCTAGGGGCTGTCGTTTTGGCGAAGGCGGAGTTGGGCGAGTTCGCGGGTGTGGGGATCGGGGCTGGTTTCGAGTAGGCTTCGATAAATCTCGGCTGCGGGTGGGCGCTGATTGGCTTTCCAGTAGTCTTCAGCGGTGCGGACGCGGGCGGCGTCTGGGCCGGTGAGCGCGCCGATGGCGGCGAAGGCTCCGGTGGTGTCGGCGTTCCAGCCTTCAAGGCTGGCGGGTGCGGTTTGCCACGCCACGGCTTCGAGTTGGGCGCGGGCGACATCGAGATGGCCGGCGAGGTAAGCCAGGACGGCGTAGTCGCAGCGCCAGACGCGTTCAATGCCCCTGCGGTCGGGGGCGGCAATGTAGCCTTCATACATCTCGCGGTAGAGGGGCCAGACGTCGGGGTGGGCGTAGAGGTGTTGCTCGAAGGGGAGTTTTAGGTCGTCCTGGAGGCGGTCGACAATTCGGGTGATTTGGTAGGGGACCAGAGTGTCGAAACGGCGGGTGTCGAGGGAGAAGCGGGCCAGGCGGAGGAGGGCGAGGTGGCTGCCGTGCCAGCGGGGGAGAAGGGCGTGCGTAAAGCTGGCCCATACTTCGAGGAAATCAATCTGGGCGTCGAGGGTGCGTTCGAACCAGCGCACCATTTCGTCTTCGCGGGAACGCCCCATGGCGATGTAGGTGAGGCGCGCCGGAGCGAGGGGGCGGGTGGGGGCGAGGCGCCAGGCGGCGGTGTAGGCGGCGTCGGCGGCGGTGAGTTCCTCGGCGAAGGTGGTCCAGCCTGCGGGGGTAACGGTGTCGGCATAGCCTCCGCCGCGAGCGGCCCAGGCGGCGTCGAGATGAAGCTCGCCATCAATGACGAGAGAGAGCCAGGCCCAGTCGGGGCCTTGGGCTTCGAAAAGTTCGTGGAGGGCGGCGGAGTTGCGTTTGGAGAAACGTTTGGCCCAGCCGACGACTAAGCTCTCTGCGAGGATTTCCTGGTCGTCGGGGATGAGGTGCCCGGCGGTGAGGGCGGCGCGAAGGTGGGCGAGGGCGGCTTGGTCGAGCTCGGTGAGGCGGGGCGAATCTTTGCCAAGGGCGTTGGCGAGCTCGATGGTCGCGTTGAATCGCGGATATGGGCGGTGGGCGCTGTTGGCGTAGAGGCTGAGGACGTTTTCGAGAGCGCGTGCGCGGGCTTCGCGGGGGAGCTCGGCGTTGAGGACGAGGGTGTGTTGGAGGAGAGCGTCGGGCAGGGGTGGAGAGGCGAGGTAGAGTTGGGTTTGGAGTTGGTTGCGGCGCTGGGCGGACTCGAAGCTGAAGGCGGCGGCGTGGCTGAAATGATAGTCGAGCCAGAGTTCAAAGAACTCGCGGACTTGAATCTCAGTGGCGGGGTCGGGTGCGGGGGTTCCGTCTCGGAGGTAGGCTTGTTGATACTGGCGGACGCGAAAGGCGCGGTCGGCCGGGAGGCGGGTCAGGTAGGTGCGGCTGTCGGGGCGGGGGGCGATGATGCGAACGAGGGAGGTGCCGTCGCGGTCGGTGCCGGGGAAGTCGGCAATGCGTTCGCGGGCGGCGGCTTCAGCGGCGGCCTTCTCGGCGGCGATCACGGCGGGGTCGGGAGAGGAAGAGGCAGAACGTTTTTTTACGGGAGCAGTCGGGGTATTAGTTGGCGCGGGTTGGGCGATGAAGTTGGGAGAGTGTTGTGAGTTGCGAACGATCCACCAGGCGGTGAGGCAACCGACGATGACGAAGACGCCGAGCACGACGCCAAACCAGAGCCAGCGGAAGGGACGCGAGGCGGAGACGGTGCGCGCGGCGGGGAGCGGCGCGCCGAGGATTTGGTCAATGGGCGTCCAGTCGGTCAGGCCGGGTTGCCAGAGCTTTGCGTCGGGTCCGAGGGCGCCGGTGTGGCGGCGGCGGCGAATCTCGTCGAGCGGAAGGACGCCGAGATTCTGGCCTTGGTGAGCAACGTGATAGTCCATGGGAAAAGGTGGGCGGCTGGGGCGGGGTCGGAGAGCTGATTTGAGAGCAGATTTTTGGGAGCGAACGAGCCGGGACGTTTGTTTTAAGCACGAAGACGAACCGAAGTGACGCGAAGTTCAACCCTAGCGCAGCTTCGTGTTCTTGGGTATGTATCCGCGGTCCCGTCTTTGGATTGGGATGAGCACCAGGCACTGAGAAGGCGTAGTTCTCTACGAATACGCAGCGGGCTGGCTCAGCGGATGAGCGGGCCGGTTTCGTGAGGCTTTTTTAAGGGCGATCTTCAGGGGGCGGGTTTTAGCCATCGCGCAGGTGTCTGTTTTTCCCTGTTTAAAAAAGCGCGCGAGTGCTTCTCGCTAGGGTCACATGAAGTTCTCCCATTCGCAGGCCGATGTGTTTGTTCCTGGCGGACTCGTTGCGCCTGCTGCGGCGCTCGCGTCAGTCACGCACCTTTGTGTCGGCGCGCATCAGGACGACATCGAAATCATGGCTCACTCGGGCATCTGCGACTGCCTCGACACCCCGGGAAAAGCTTTCGGCGGCGTCGTTGTGACGAATGGCGCCGGCTCGTCGCGCGTCGGACCTTACGCTGCATACACGGACGAACAAATGCAGGTGGTGCGGCGCGATGAGCAACGCCGCGCGGCCGAAATTGGGCGCTACGCGATTCAGATTCAGCTCGCGCACCCGAGCGCCGATGTGAAACGAACCGGCCACGCGGGAGTCGCCGCCGACTTGCGGGCGATTTTCGACGGCTGCCGTCCGGAGGTCGTGTATTTGCATCAGCCGGCGGATAAACACGACACCCACATCGGCGTGCTGGCGCGCTGCCTTGAAGCCTTGCGTGAGCTGCCGCCCGAGCGACATCCGCGTCAGGTTCTCGGTTGCGAGGTGTGGCGCGATCTCG
>JAIYBI010000098.1 GCA_027488595.1 Opitutaceae bacterium
CTCCATGCAGCATAATCGCCGGGCATTTACAACCTTTGCTGTATCCCCAAGGCATGGCATTCGCTGATAAGGTGGAGGACCCCAATCCTACCTATGAACCACCACACCTCGACCCACACTCGGCCCGCCGCCACCCTTTCCGGCGTGTCGCTCGCCCGCCTCGCCCGCCTCACCGCGAGCGCCGCTCTCTGCTTCGCCGCCACCGCGGCCTACGCCGATGGCCGTATCACCGGTCGAGTCACAGACGCCGCCACCAACTCCGGCCTTCCCGGCGCCGAGGTCACTCTCGGCGGCACCAAGGCCAAAGCCATCACCGCGAGCGACGGCTCGTTCACCCTCTCCGCCCCAGCCGGCTCCTACGAGTTGAACACCTACTACCTCGGCTACCCTTCGCAGACCGTCACCACCACCGTGACCGAGGGGGCAACCACCCCCGCCCTCATTTCGCTCGGCAATTCCGACACCGTCACCCTCGAGGCCTTCACCGTCGAGGGCACCCGCGAGGGCCAGGCCCGCGCCCTCAACCAGCAGCGCACCTCGACCAATCTCACCAGCATCATCTCATCCGACCTCTCCGGCCAGTTCCCCGACAAGACCATCGCCGACGCCGTCAAACGCCTCCCCGGCATCACCGTCGAGACCGACACCGACACCGGCGGCTCCGAGGGCCGCTACATCACCATCCGCGGCATGAACGCCGACTTCAACGCCGTCTCGATTAACGGCATGCGTGCGTCCGTTTCTGATTTCTCAGGCCTCTCCCGGCGCGTCCCGCTCGACGTCGTCTCCGCCAAGAGCGCTGACCAGATCGAGGTCACCAAGGCCCTCCGCCCCGACCAGGACGGCGACGGCATCGGCGGCGCGGTCAACATCACCACCCGCAGCCCCTTTGATCGCGACGGTATCTACGCCTCGGCCGAGGCCGAAATCGGTTACAGCTCCATCACCGAAGACTACAGCTCCAGCTATCCCTACAATGATCCGAACACGGAGTTTTCCGCCTCTTTCAGCTCACCCTTGGGCAAAAGCGGCAAACACGGCCTGTCCGTGTCGGCCAACTTCCGCGACCGCTCTTTTCTGAAACAACGCATCAGCACCACCGGCTGGAGTTTTGACGGCACCGCCTACTCGCCCAGCAGCGGCGGCAGCACCGGCGTCGTCCTCCAACACTTCTTCGACGACGTCCAGGCCCTCGGCTTCAACGGCACCTACGAATGGCGCCCCACCGAGGAAACCCGCATCCGCTTCGACTTCTCCTACTCCTCCCGCGATACCGAGCGCGGCCGCCAGCGCCTCCTCTACCGCTTCTTCGACGGCGAAACCGCCAACGAAACGACCGGGGACGACACTTACGATACCTACTCTTCCAGCTCTACTCGTGTGGATCGAAATGTCCGCCAGTTTTTCGAGACCCAGAAAATCACCGACCTCATCGCTCGCGGGGAGACGCGCGCAGGAAATGTGAAGTTCAACTACATGGCCGGCCTGAATCATGGTGCCTTCGATGGCGATCCCGACCGAGACATCAGCGCCCGCTTCGAGAGTAATCCGAGTGGCACCACGACCTACACCGCCAACGGCTACTCCCCCCAGGTCGGCTTCAGCGGCAACGAAAACAACCCCGCCAGCTTCCGCCTGCGCTCCCTTGATCGCGGCACCAGCTACGTCTCTGATAACGAATTGGCGACCGGCCTCGACGCCACCCTCGAGACCGAACTCGCCGGTGGCGAAGGCTTCTGGAAAATCGGCGCGAAGGGTCGCTTCGTCGAGCAGGACTACGACAAGGTCGAGAATTTCTTTTTCCGCACCAACTCTTGGAGCCCCGCCGCCGGCCCCGCCGGCGTAGGTTCTTCCGTCGCCGATTACAGCGCCAACTCCACCGTCGGCGGCAATGCCTTCGGATTCTTCATCGATCCGGAGATCCTCCGCCAAAATGCCAACATCCTCGAAGCTGCAAACTTCCTCGACCCGGCCACCGACAACGCCCTTCGCTCCCTCGCGAACAGCTACGAAGCCAAGGAAAACATCTACTCCACCTACGGCCTCGGCCAGTTCACGTGGGACAAGCTCACCGCCCTGGCCGGAGCCCGCGCCGAGTTCACCGATGTCAACTTCACCGGCAACAATGGCACCATCGACGGTTCTGGCGACGTGATCGCCGTCACTCCTTACGACTCCAGCCGCAGCTATGTGGACATCCTGCCCGGCGTCCATCTGCGCTACGACCAGACCAAAAACCTGGTCTACCGTTTCGCCGTCACCCGCTCCATCGCCCGTCCCCGCTTCAGCGACCTTCGACCCACCCAGGTTATAGACAACGACAACCTGGAGGTTCGCCAGGGTAACCTCGATCTCGACCCCACGTCCTCCAATAATCTGGACCTGGGCCTCGAATACTACTTCACCAACGCCAGCTCGCTCTCCTTCGGCCTTTTCTACAAGGACATGCAGGATAACGCCTACACCACGCGCAGCGCGATCGTTGGCGGCCCCCAAAACGGCTACACCCTCATCACCACCGCCAACGCCGAAAGCGCTTGGGTTCGCGGCTTCGAACTCGGCTACAACCACCAGTTCACCTTCCTGCCCGCCCCTTTCGATGGCTTCGGTGCCTTCGCTAATTACACCTACGCGGACTCCGAGGTCGAGACCGGCATAGCTGCCTACGCCAACGAAAAACTTCCCTTGTTCAACCAAGTGGAAAACACCGTCAACTTCGGCCTGTTCTACGAAAAATCCGGTTTCCTCGCCCGCGTCTCGCTGCTCTATCGCTCGGAATCCCTTATCGAGCTCCAGACCGACGCGGCTTCCTTCGCTTACGATCCCAAGCTCAGCCGCTACCTCGCGCCCACCACCACGCTCGACGTGACCGCCAGCTATGAGTTCCACAAAAATTGGGAGGTGTTCACCCAGTTCTCCAACCTGCTCAGCGAACCCGGCAAGGCCTATGACGGCACCGAGGCCCGCATGGATTACAACGAGATCACCGAATGGTCCGCCTCCCTTGGCTTCCGCTGGAATCTCTGAGCCGTTTGCCAAAATCCCAAGGCCCTACACCCTAGGTAGTAACTAGCCCGCCCGCCTCGCTTCCCTCTAGCGTAGCAGGCGGGCTTTTCGTTTCCTTCCTTTCATCATGCCATTGTCGTCACCTCTCACCGACGTCCTCGTGCCTCCTTCGATAACCGCAATCGCAGAGCAAGCAGACGAGCTCACCGCCCTCCTGCGCAAGTGGAGCGAGATCAACTCTGGCAGCGACAACCTTCCCGGCTTGGAGCGTATGCGGGCCGCCCTGCGCACCGCTTTCCACGCCGCGTTCCCTACCGCGTCCATCGAGGAAGTCGCCCTTCCCGATACGACCGCCCGCGCCCTTCGTCTACGCCTCCGTCCCGAGGCTCCTCTGCGCATCCTCTGCAACGGCCACTACGACACCGTTTACGAGGCTACCCACCCTTTCCAGAAAACCACCCTGCTCGACGCCGACACTCTTCGCGGCCCCGGCGTCACCGACATGAAGGGCGGACTCGTCGTCATGCTCGCCACCCTGCGCGCCTTCGAGAAGACCCCCGCCGCCTCCGCCCTCGGCTTCGAAATTCTCATCACCCCTGACGAGGAGATCGGCTCCCGCGCCAGTCTCGATGCCATCAACGTCTCCGCCCGTCGTAACCACTTCGGCCTCGTCTTTGAGCCCGCCCGCGCCGGCGGCGAGATCGTGCGCTCCCGCAAGGGCACCGGCGTCTTCACCGTCACCTGCCACGGCCGCGCCGCCCACGGCGCCCAACCCGAGGCCGGCCGCAACGCCATCGCCGCCCTCGCCGAGTTCCTCGTCGCCGCCCATCGCGTGCCGGACGAGGTCCCCGGCACCATGCTCAACATCGGCGTCATTCGCGGCGGCGGCGTCATCAACATCGTGCCCGAGCTCGCCGTCGCCGAGTTGCATGCCCGCATCACGCGTATTGAACAAAAGGATACGCTCGCCGCTCGCCTCGCCGCCCTCGCCGCCCCGATCAATGCCCGCGAAGGCTACCGCATCGTCATCGAGGGCACCTTCGACCGGCCGCCCAAGGAGTGCGGCCCGGTCGAGCAATCCGCCTTCGCCGCCTTGCAAAGCGCGGCCTGCGACCTCGGCCTGCCCCCGCTCGACTGGGTTGACACCGGCGGCGGCTCCGACGGAAACCTGCTCTTCGCCGCCGGCCTGCCCAATCTCGATGGCATCGGCATCATCGGCAATCATCTCCACAGCGACCGCGAATACTGCTCCCTCGCCAGCATCGTCACCAGAGCCCAGCTCAACGCGCTTTTCCTCCATCGTCTCGCCACCGGCGAATACCAGCTCCCCCGCTGACTCGTTTAGGATTTAGCCGCTTAGGATTTAGGATTTTCCGACCAGGATTTCGCCATGTATCTGCTCCGTCCCATCCGCGAATCCGACCTCCCCGCCCTCATCGCTTTGGTGCAGGGCATCACCGGCGGCATGACGTCCCTCCCGCCCGACGAAGCCTTCCTGCGCGACCGCATTGACGACTCTCTCCGCGCCTTCTCCCCCAAGGTAAAAAAGCCCGGCGCCGAGCACTACCTCTTCGTCCTTGAGGAAACCGCCACCGGCGCCCTCGTCGGCACCAGCGGCATCGCCGCCCGCGTCGGCGGCTACGAGCCATTCTACAGCTACGAACTCCGCCGCGAACGACACCAACATCCTCCCCTCAAAATCGATCGCGAGGTCACCGCTCTCCACCTCAAACAAGTCCACCGCGGCCCGACCGAGATCGGCTCCCTCTTTCTCCACCCCGATCACCGTCGCGGCGGCCTCGGCCGCCTCCTCTCACTCTCTCGTTTCCTCTTCATCGGCGCCTACCCGAAGCGCTTTGATTCGACTGTCATCGCCGAGCTGCGCGGCTACCTCGATCAGCGCGGCCTCTCGCCTTTCTGGGAAGCCGTCGGCTGCCATTTCTTCGGCGGCGACTTCTACGCGGCCGACATTCTCAGCGGCCTCGGTGACAAGACCTTTATCGCCGACCTCATGCCGCGCCACCCGCTCTACGTCCCGCTCCTCGCCCCCGAGGTCCAGGCCGTCATCGGCAAGGTTCACCACGACACACAGCCCGCCCTTGCCCTCC
>JAIYBI010000396.1 GCA_027488595.1 Opitutaceae bacterium
GGTCAGAGTCAGGATTGAAGCTTGAGCGCGGCGGCTACGATGGGCTTGGCCCACTCGGGGGTTGGGGCGAGTTTTTTGGGGGCGAGGATTTTTCCGTCCCGCAAGTGCAGGAGCAAAACCGGTGCGGGCGCACCCGTGGCGATGTCCGCCTCGGTGGAGTTGTCCCACACCATCAACTCGGTGAGGTGTGGCAGCAGGCGAATCAGATTGCGGCGGCTTATACCGGCTGGCCCGTGAAGTGACCTATGCCACGGCCAGACAAAACGCTCCTCGTTGAACAAATGAATCCTGTTCATTGATCACAGCCGGGGTCTGCCGCCCTTACTTTGATTGCAGCCTGTTTGGTTCCCACAGTTGAGTGCAAATATCACACGAAATCCGCTCGCCACGGGAATGAGACCGTATTTTAAAAAATAGTGAATCCAAACCCGCGCTAATAACGGATAGTGGTCGAGCGCATAACAGCTCATCTTTTAAACATCATCAAAATCCTATGAACACCCGAATCCTCCCTCATGCAGTCTCGCTCGTCCTTCTCTTCAGCGCCGCCCGCGCAGAAGACGCAGTCACCGAATTAGTCGCTCCCCCCGAGAGCGTTGTTGAGATCACCTTCGATGCGCCCGAAGTGAAACCCGAAGTGTCCGACTGCACCGGGATGGTCGCGCTCGAGGAAGTCACTCCCGAGGTCGTGATCTGCGATTTCCTTCCCTTGGATGGCGAAAACATCAAGACCCTCGAAATCACCCCCGAGATGGTGCAGCGCGGTGGCGTTGAGAACGTGGCCGATGGCGAGGTTGATCCCTCTTTGGTCTACGCCACTGGCGGCGTGATGAACTTCGGCGGGGTCGGCGGTGCCGCCGGTCTCGAGCAGGGCCTCGCTGGCTCCGGCCTTGAGGCCGTCGCCGCGCTTAAGGTCGAGGTCGCTGATGTCGCGGTTGCGAAGCGTGAAGTGAAGGTGCTCGCCTCCGCTGGCGACGTCGTGATCAGCGACTAATTCAATTCCGGTCGCAGTTCAGCCAAAAGATTACCGCCGCCGGATCCGTTATCACGGGTCCGGCGGCGTTGTTTTGGCGTCCGCCCGCCCAAATCCAGAACCACGAAATGACCCCCGCCGCCGCTTCCTCGCTCCCGGTTAAACCCATCTCACGCACCCTCGGCGTTTCCGCCTTGGCCGCTCTTCTTTGTGCTTCGCTCGGTCCGATAGCCGTGACGCTTCAAGCCGCCGGTGCCGACGCCGGAGCGACAAAGGCCGAGGCGGCCCCCGGACCGGACGAGCAGGTGCTGGTGGCCGCGGTGAAAGAGATTTCGCTGGCGTCGGATGAAGCTCAGGCCCTGCGCCCGGGTGCGGACGTGGACGCGGGCAAAGGCGGAGTGCGGGTGGAAGGTTTTGAAGCGGCGGCGGCAGAGCGATTGAAGGCGGCCGTCGCGCCGTTCGTCGGGGTGCCGGTGACGAAGGGGATGCTGAGCCGCCTGCGCGACGCGATCGAGTCGGCCTCGACCGGTGAAGCGGGGCGCGTGTTTGTCGCCCGCTATCCACGGCAGTCCATCAGCCAGGGCCGTATTGCCTTGGTGGTGACGGTGCAGCGCGACGTGCACACGGACCTGTTGCGCGGGGCCGATGCCAGCGGCGCGCCTTCGGGCGTGGTGCCGATTTTGCGTTCGGGCGCGGCGAGCCGGGGCACAAAGTTTTTTGTCGGAGTGGATAATCAACTCAGCCGCGCGCTGGGCGACGAGCGGATCTATGCCGGAGCGCAGGTGGCCAACGTTTTCGATCCGCGCTCGACGCTGGGTATTCTGCTGATGAGCACGCCTGATTCGGATGTTTATCGAGGCGGCAGTTTGAACCACGGGTTTAGATTTTCTGAACAGTGGCGCTTGGATGTGGGCGCGTCGGCCAGCGAGGTGGACACCAGCTCGGCGACGACCACGACTCGGCGCACACTCGTCAAAGTGGAGCCGGTGCTCACCCGACGTTTTGCATTGGGCCGGCAATCCTGGCACGAGGTCCGGCTTGGGTTGGAGTGGCGGGCCGACCACGCCGAGGTATCGGACGGAGTTACCTCGCAGACCTTCGAGCTGCCAGGCCTCTTGATCCAGCCGGGCTGGGCGGCGTCTTTGGCCGATCGCTGGGGGCGCACAAGACTGGACGTGGGCCTCAACGTGAACACCGCCTGGTTGGGCGAGACCTCGGATTACACCGCTTACGGTGCGCGCGACTCCAGTTACGCGACGCTTCGAATCGAGGCCAATCGCATCACGAAGCTGGGCTCTTGGGGCCAGCTCTCGGTGCGAGGCACGGCGCAATTCGCAAACCAGGACATACCCGCGATTGATCACTACTACGGCAGCGGCATGGCGGGCGTGAGGGGCTACGATGAAAACAGTTATCACGGCGCGGACGCCTGGTTTGCCTCGATCGAGCATCAGGGGCCGCGCATTGACCTGCCGAAAAAATGCTCGCTCCAGCCGGTGGTGTTCGCGGATGCCGCCGGATTCCCGGGTGGAGCATCGGATGACACCATCGCCGGTGCCGGGGTGGGAATTCGTCTGCGCGCGGGCGACGGTTTTACGCTCAGGGTGGATGCGGCCCGGGCGATCGGCGACCGGTCTGCCGCCGACGAGCTGGGAGTGGTGCACTTCTCGGTCAGTCAGCGTTGGTAATGCAGCACGGAAATGGAACAGGCCGCTCCAAATATCCTCCGCGACTCTGCCTCCGGGCCGGGCGCGGATGAGCTTCGCCATTCGCGGGAGGAGTTCCTGGCGCGAGGTTTGATGGTGCGTATCGTCGCGAAGGAGGAGCAGGCTTTGAGAGAGCTCTACGAACTTTGGGCCCCCACGCTGCTTGGTATCGGGTATCGCTTGATCGGCGACCGCTCGGAGGCCGAGGAAGCGGTGCAGGATACCTTCGTGCGGATCTGGCACCGGGCCCCGAGCTATGACCCCGGGCAGGCGCGGCCCTTTGTGTGGGCGTATTCGATACTGCGCGGCGTAAGCGTGGATCAACTACGGCGAAGAGGCCGGCAGAAGAGGGGTGGGGGACTCGCGTTCGAGTCGTTCTCCGGGCAGGAGATTGATGGTGCCGGTTCGTCGGAATTGATTCACCGCGAGGTGTCCGAGCAGATCATCAATGGGCTCGCCGGACTATCGACCGACGAGCGCCGCTGCCTGGAACTTTATATCTTTCAAGAATTCACCCAGCAGGAGATCGCGACCGAAGTCCGGTCCCCGCTGGGCACCGTTAAAACCCGCGTGCGGCGTTCTCTGCGACGTCTCCGCGAAATCATCGAAAACCATGACTAAAAACCCCGCATCCTTTTCAGCGAATCAGCAACCGGGTGACGATGCCGCCGATAGGTGGCACGACCTCGTGGCGGCAGTCGTTGCCGTGAAGGGCTCGCCACGGGTGCGTCCGCCCGCCGCCATGCTGGCCGGAATCGAGCGCAAGCTGGGCTTTGGAACGGCGCGTGCCGCCTGGTGGGTCGCCCCGCGAGTCGTCGGCGGCTTGGCGGCCGCGCTGGTGTTATCCCTCGGCTGGATGGCCTGGCGCGGGAGTGCGACGCGCGATGATGGCCAAGTCGTCGCTTCGGCCGGAGCACCCTCCTCCTCCAGCGCGGAGACTCTTTCCGGTGCGGTGGATGCCTCGGGTGGCGGCGGTGTTTCGGCGGGGCCCGTTGCCAATGTGAAATCACCCGGGGCAGCCCAACCGGCTGGCAACACGGTCGCGGCAAACACCGGCCCCGCCTCGTCTTCCCCGCGCGCGCCGGCACCGGAGAAACACCAAGTCTCGATCGCTGCGGCGACGGGAACGGGACCGGGTAAACTGGAGCGCGAAGGGAGCGAAAGAATGTCGGTTGGGGCGCTCTTGAACAGTGAGACCTTCGCGGTGGCGCAGCCCTCGGGGCGGATCAAAGGCGCTGATCCAGTCGAGCCGAAGAGTGATTTCTATGTCGTCGGCATGGTTGCCGCGGCCTTGCAGGAGCCGGTGAGTGCAAATCCTTTTGAGTCCATCGCCCAGCCGCTGGAATGGACGGACTGGCGTTCAGGCTACGAGTTTGGAGTGGAGCGTCCGGCTTCTGAGACCCTTGCTCTCAGTGCAACCTGGACCTGGCAGGACCCGCGAAATCAATCCCTGATCGCGAGTGCGGCGAGTGACGGCCCTGGTGTATCGGCCTCGATTTCGGCGCCGCCGCCGGTGGAGGCTCCATGGTTTGGTGCATCGGCGTCACTCACAGCTCCGGAGCCTGTGGCTGGCAGTGAAGCACGGATGGGGGGGGAGGCACCGGCAGACGAACCCAAACCGTAGTCGCTTGTTTTTTTAGACTGAAAAGGCCCGCTCCGACAAGGGAGCGGGCCTTTTCTGTTTTAGGGTCCAGGCGGTCGGCAGCTCAGCTGTAGCAGCGGACTTCGAATACGCGCGCCAGCGGAGCGCCGTGGGTGGCGAGACACTCGATCTCCACGGTGCGTCCGGTGATGGCGGCGGGCAGGTGATGAACGCGTTTGCGCAGGATGTTGTTCTTCTCCTCGTGCACGACCACCCCGTCTATCTTCACGCGGTAGTGACGCACGAGTTTGATCTGCGGGCCGCGCGGGGCGCTGATTTTTTGGTGGTGGTGGCTGGGGGTGAGCAGGAGTTCTTTCTCGAAACCACTGTCGAAGGTCACGTGAACCTCGCGGATGGGCGCGGCCGCCGCCAGATCGACGGCGAGGGCGGCGGGCAGGGTGGCGGAAGTCCATGCGTGTTTGCTATCCGAGGACCAGGCGCCGAACGCGGCGCGCAGATCGCGGACGACACCATCGAGGGCGAGGGAGGCGGTGCCGTCCCCGCTGGTGGCGCGGGCCTTGGCAGAGCGGGCGAGGTCGGTTTCGTCCTCGTTGCGCAGACCGAGCAGGAAGGCGTCGTCGCGCATGAGCCGTTGCTGGAGCGCACGGACGTTTGCGGGCGTGGAGAGGGCGCGGATGTCGTTGGATGACTCGCGGAGCCAGAGGGCGGCGGCGGTGCCGACGGCCTGGCCGCCGACGGCGCAGGTGGCCATCACGCGGGTGCTGGCGAAGGCGATGTGAGTGGCGCTGATGTTACGGCCCGCGAAGAAGAGGTTGGCGATGTTGCGCGAGTGGTAGCAGCGCAGCGGAAGCGGGAAGAGGTGTTCGAAGTGGTGTTGGATGCACGGCGGCTCATCCGGTGCGTCCACGCCCATGGGCGGATGCGTATCCACAAACCAACCACCGTAGGCCACGGTGTCGTCGAAATGACCGGGCTTGAGCACGTCCTTCTCGGTCAGACGGTAGGACCCGTGGAAGCGGCGGGATTCACGTTTACCGGGGATGGAGCCGACCCATTCGAGGCCCCAGTTGGCGGCTTCGGGGAATTCGCCGGAGTTCTTGATGTAGTCCCACACGCCGAGGGTGATGCGGAGGAGCTCATGGCGGATCTCGGCGTTGTCTTTCAGGGTGTCGAGCTGCCCTCCCCACTCGAACCACCAATAGCCGTATTCGAAGCTTTTGATCGGACGGAGCTTGAAGTCCTCTTTTTTGAAAGTGCGCACCCAGGACGGACGCTCGAAGGGTTGGGGCGTGTCGTGTTTGCGACCGGTGAGGAGAATGGAACTGCCGAGCGTCTGGCGGTCGGCTTTTTCCTGGGCGAGGGGCTCGCCATAGTCCGCTCTGCCCTCGCGGCCCACGTGGGAGTCGGCTCCGGCCTCGGCACCGAGTCGGCCGTCGCCGGTGCAATCGGCAAAAAAGCGGGCGCGGATGTGAAACTCGTCCTCAGTGGAGATGCGCAAAGCACGGGCGGAGCGGATAACACCGTCCACGACCTCGGCGGAGACGAGATCGGTGTCGAGCAGGAGGCGGATGTTGGGTTCGAGGATGATCTTCTCGTAGAGCAATAAATCCCACTGCGAGTAAACGCCGGCGGGGTTGCGGGCGGCGTCCTCAAGACGGAGTTCCTCCATGATGCCGGCTTCGCGGGCACCGGGTTTACCGCCGTGGCAATCGGCTCCGACGATGTGCATTTTGATCTCGCTGGAGGCGTTGCCGCCAAGGACGGAGCGGTCCTGGACGAGGATGACTTTTGCGCCGTTGCGGGCGGCGGCGAGGGCGGCGCAGATGCCGGAGAGACCGCCGCCGGCGACGAGGAAATCAGTTTCGAGGGTAGTGATTTTGGTGGCCATGTTTCCACGCTGGAGCGGGAGCTTGCGTCGGTCGAATGAGTCTTTAGTGAAATCGTTCACCAGAATGGCATCCGTTACCCTGAAAGACATCGCCCGCGGGACGGGGCTGGCGGTTTCGACCGTGTCCTACGCGCTTCGCGGGGCGCCGAACGTGCCGGTGGCGACGGCGGCGCGGGTGAGGGAGGAGGCGCAGCGGCTGGGCTACCGGATGAACGCCAGAGTGGCGGAACTGATGGCGCAGGTGCGGCGCGGACGCGGAGTTGAAGTGGGAGACCGGCTCGCATTGGTGTGGGTCGAGGCGCGGCCGACGCGCGGGCTCGGGCGGGAAGTGGCCGAAGGCGCCCGGGTGCGAGCGGCGGAGCGGGGCTACGGGATGGAGGAGTTCAGTCTGAATGAGGCCGGGGGCAGTCCGCGACGGCTGGCGGGGATTTTGAAGGCCAGGGGAATATCGGGCGTGGTTTTCGCGCCCGTGTTTGACCGCTCGAAGGTTGTGCTGGACTGGCCGTGGGAGAGTTTTGCCATGGCGGTGATCGGCACGGCGGAGTGGAACGCGCCGCTCTCGCGGGCGGCGCATCATCACTACGAGGCGATGAGGCTGGCGCTGGATGGTCTCGCGCGGGCGGAGACGCGACGGCCGGCGGCCTGGCTGGACTCGGAGACAAACGAGCGTGCGCATCGCGGTTGGCAGGCGGCGTGGCTTGCCTACGGACCGAAAGGCGCGGCTCGGAGGCTCTGGCTGGTCAGCGGAGAACCAGGGGCCAAAGCGATCGCGGATTGGTTGGCAAAGGTCGGACCAGACGCCGTGGTGTTAAGCGACCCGGGCCATAGCTCGCGCCTGAAAGCCGCGGGCTGGGACGGCCTCGTAGTGAC
>JAIYBI010000142.1 GCA_027488595.1 Opitutaceae bacterium
CGTCCGGCACCCCTCCTGCTGCACCCCCGGCCAACTCCTGATTCATCACCATGCCGCCCACCCTGCTTTACGGTTTTCTGATCGGCCTCGGCCAGCTCGTTTCAAGCCTCATCGTATTCGCGATGGGACTACACAACGATCCCGCACGTATCCCCAACGCGATGCAGACCGAAAGTCTCGTCGGTTTCATCCTTCTGATGATCGTCGTCTCACTGGCCTATCGCGCCGCCAAGGCCCGCGGCGAGACGGAGACCATCGGCCAATCCGCCAAGGGTGCCGCCCTCACCGCCGTGGTCGGCGCGCTCTTCACCGGCCTCGGCCAATACGCTTACCTCGCCTTCATCAACCCCGGCCTGCGCGACATCCAGCGCAACATCATCCTCGAAGGCGCAAAGGCCCATCTCGCCAGCCTCTCCCCGGAGAAACTCGCCGAGGATATGCGACACATTGACTACGCCACCTCGCCCCTCGCACGCGGGATCGGCTATGCCCTGCCCACTTTTGTCTTCGCCACGTTGATGGGGATCGCCTTCGCCCTGATCTTCCGCGCCGCCGCCCGCCGGGACGCCGCGGTTAAAACCAAGTAACGCGCCCTCCTTCAGCGCCGCCGGTTTGCGCTGCAAGCTGACTCGCACAACCTGCCGGGCATGTCCGCCGCTTCGCAATCTCCGCGACCTTCCGCCGCCCGCCATCCGGCGGAGCGCACCATCCTGCTGACGCTCGCGGCGGTGCAGTTCACCCACATCCTCGATTACATGATCATGATGCCCCTCGGCGCGGGGCTCATGCGGGAGTTTAATCTCTCCCCGGCGCAGTTCAGCCATCTCGTCGCAGCTTACGGAGGCGCGGCCGCCATCGCCGGTTTGCTGGGCGGCTTCTTCCTCGACCGCATTGATCGCAAGCGCGCCTTGCTCTGGCTCTACTCCGGCTTTGCACTCGCCACCCTCGCCTGCGCCCTCGCACCGAGTCACCACGCCCTGCTCGCGGCGCGTCTCGCCGCCGGCGTCTGCGGCGGTCTCGCCGGTTCCGTCGTGGTGGCGATGGTGGCCGATGTCGTGCCCCCCGAGCGGCGCGGTCGCGGCATGTCATTCGTCATGTCCGCCTTCCCGCTCGCCACCGTCGCGGGCGTGCCGCTGGGGCTGGCCTTGGTCAACCACTTCGGCTGGCACGCACCGTTCTTTCTCCTCGCGGGCCTCGCGATTCCCATCGGCTTCGGCATCGCCCGGTTTCTCCCCCACCGCGCGCCCGATCCGGCAGCCCGCCTCATCTCGCCGATGACGCAGATGCGCGGCATCCTCGCCGAACGCGTTCACTGGCGCGGCTTCGCAGTCACGGCCGGTCTCGTCACCGCCAGCGGCTGCCTCGTTCCGTTTATGGCCCCGAGCCTGGTCGCCAATGTCGGTATCTCCGACGCCCGCCTGCCGTGGATTTATTTTTGCGGCGGCGTCGCCACGTTCATCGCCACACCGATCATGGGCCGGCTGACCGACCGGCACGATAAATTCAAAGTGCTCGCCTGGATCACCCTGCCCGCGCTGGTCGCCACCCTGCTGGTCACGCGCCTCGGCCCTTCGCCGCTTCCGCTCGTGCTTGCGATTACCACGCTGCTTTTCATCGGCATGTCAGGCCGCTTCGGCCCGGCCAACACCCTGGTCGTGAACGCCGTGGAGCCGCGATTTCGCGGTGGCTTTATGAGCCTGAACTCCGCCGTGCAACAAGGCGCCGGAGCCTTGGCCAACATGGTGGGCGGCGCGCTCATCACCCGGGATGTTTCAGGCCGCCTGGTGGGTTATGACCGGGTTGGTTGGTTCGCCACCGCCGCCTTTATCCTGACCGTCGTGCTCGCCCACCGCCTGCGCGCCGCCGCCCCTCACGCCGCCACCAACGCCCCATTCGTTCTTCGCACGTAACACTCCGACGGCGACGAGTTTGATCCGCTTGCTCGGCGCGGAGGCGGTGGGCGTGGCGGCGCTAATTGATCTACCGGAGCCAGGCGGCGCGGATGACCGCGCGCGGCTGGCCTGGCAACGTAGGCGCTCTGCAGCTTTAGCGAAACGGAGTGACTGGGAGATCGTTTGAAAGTTCCTGAAACACTTCTAACCGTATCCAAACTTTGGGCACATCTGCTGAAAAGAAGACGACGTCACATCGCCGCCCTTGTCCGCTTCCAAGAAAAAGGGCCTCCCGGTGCGGGAGGCCCTTTTGGCGCAAATGCGTGATGCAGTTTGAGGCTTACTTTTTCTTGGCAGTTTTGACGAAAAAGCCGGTCTCCTTGCCTGCGGCGTCAACATACACGACCTCGGTTTTGGTCGCCGGGTCATTGCGGGAGCGCTTGAGCTCGACCGTCGTCTTCACCTTGCAAGCCGGGCAGGAGACCGAGCCGCCTTCGGCGTGGAGGGCATCAATCTGCGCTTTGGTGGCGGCATCAACCTCGGAGATGGTCTTGCAGGTGCTGCACACATACACGAGGTGCTCGCCCGGCTTGGTCGCCTCGAACTCGTCGGCATGACGCAAGGTCTCCCAGTATTGCGGGCCGGGCCCGGCGTGGGCGACGGAGACGAGCGCGCCAAGGACGAGACTCGTGATAAGGATACGGATGGAGGTGGATTTTGTGTTCATGGATTTATCTTTTTTAGACGTGTTGAAAGGGGAGCTCGGCCGGGCATCCGGATTAATCGCCTTCGTTCCATTAAGAGACGGGCCGGGGATTTCTATTCCCGGAAAAATTCTCGCCGCCACTGCTGACACTGGGGAGCATTCCAAAAGGGACGCGGTGTTGATTGTTACCAGGCGCCCCAAGGTGTAAACAAACGCGAGAACCAGCTTCGCTTTAAACCACCTTCGACTCCGCAGAATGATTTTTCGTGTAGCGTTGGCCGTCCTCGGCCAATTCTTGGCGTTGCGTCCATCTTGGTCGCGAAACCCGAATGAATACTCAAAACGGCTTGGTGATTTGGACGAACGCGGCGCTGGCCGACGCCGCGCGGGCGCGGCTTGAGCAGGGGATCGCGGCGGGCGGGCACCGGCTTGTGGTGTCGGAGCAGGCGTCGGCATCGGTGTTGGCGGCGGGCGGGGCGGATCCGCTGCTGGCGGAGGCGGACGTGGCCTTTGGGCAGCCGGACGCGGGGGAGTGCCGGCGCTTGTCGCGCTTGAAATGGATCGCGCTGACCTCGGCGGGCTACACGCGCTACGACAACGAGGAAACGAAGGAGGCCCTCGTGGAGCGGCGGGCGGTGTTGACGAACGCGTCGTCGGTGTTTTCCGAACCCTGCGCGCAACATGCACTGGCGATGATGCTGGCGCTGAGCCGGCGATTGCCGGATGCGGTGGCGGAGCAGCGCGGCGAACGGGCGTGGAAGTATTTCGAGAACCGGGCGGCGTCGCGGCTGCTGAACGGGCAGACGGTGCTGCTGTTGAGCTACGGGGCAATCGCGCGACGTTTGGTGGAGTTGCTCGCGCCCTTTGGTATGAAGATTTATTGCCTGCGGCGGCGCACCTACAGCGAGGCGGGCGTGCATGTGATTGCGGAGGAAATGTTGTCGGCGGTGCTGCCGCTCGCGGATCACGTGGTGAACATCCTGCCGGAGAACGAGGCGACGCTCGGCTACGTGAACGCGCGCCGGCTGGCGCTGGTGAAGCCGGACGCGTTTTTTTATAACATCGGGCGCGGGCCGACGGTGGACGAAGGTGCGCTGATCCGTGCCTTGGAAAGCGGGCGGCTGGGCGGGGCCTATCTGGACGTTTTCGCGACCGAGCCGCTGCCGCCGTCGAGCGCGTTGTGGACGGCGCCAAACTGCTGGCTCACGCCGCACACCGCTGGCGGGCGCAGTGATCAGGACGACGCGCTGGTGGATTTATTTTTGGGGAACCTGGAGAAATTCACAGCGGGTGATGCGGGCGCGATGAGGGACCGGGTGTATTAGGCGGCTGAGCCTAGAAGATTCTGGTGCGATTTGTAGCGGGGAGCGCCATGCGACCCGATTCCGGAACGGGTCGCTGGCGCTCCCCGCTACGAAGAGGGTGTGCGTCAGGCGGGTTGGGGGTAGCTGATTTTGGTGGCGCTGACCGAGAGGACGCCGCGGGTTTGGAGAGCCGCGACGATGCCGCGAAGGTCGTCTTCGCTGAGCGGGTGTTCCTGGCCGAGCAAGGCTTGGATGGTGCTCTGGAGTGTTTTGAGGCGGGCGGGGCGACTCTTGGGCGAGGCTTTGAGGCGCTTGGAAACGTAGTCGGCGCGCTCGCCGGTTTCGGTGGGCGGGGCGCCCGATGGCGCGGCGGCTTTGGCGGAGGAGGCGGGAAAGGATTTGGCGACTGGTGGACGGACGGGCTTTGGCGGCGGAGGCTGGAATGCGCTCGCATCGGGCACCCGGCGGACGCTGGTGCCTCGGGCGGCGAGGTGGTCCACCAGTGGATCGAAGCCGGTGTCTTTCGAGACGATGAAAAAGCGTGCAGACGGGTCTTGGGTGGAGAGTCGGCCGAGGTAGAAGGCGAGGTGGAAATCGAGGGCGTTTTTGCCGCTGCCCGACATCCGGATAAATCGGGCGCGGGGACTCATATCCTGCACGGCGAACACGAGATCGCTGGGCAACTTGGTCTGCGTCTTGCCGATGAAGATGAGCAGCTCGATGGATTCATCGCGGGCGAAGTCGGCGTGTTGCAGCGGCGTGTTTTCGGAATCAACGAGGACGTAGGTTTTCATCGGTGGAGTGCGGGCGGTGAGCTGGTGAAAGGAAGAATTTTTTTAACCACGGATTAACACGGATGCACACGGATACAGATCAACCCAACCATCGGGCCTAAGCTCCGGTTTCCGAAATCCGTGTGCATCCGTGTTTATCCGTGGTTAACTCGGTCTGGTTTTTGCGCGGGGCTCAGTCCTCGCGGTGCTGGCGGTGGCGGAAAGGTTGGGCGGCGTGTTCCTCGGCCTTTTTCTTCCAGCTCGGCTTGCTCGCGACGGCGCTGGGTTTGCGGAGGGCGGGGGCTTTGGCGGCCTGCTCGCCCTTGAGCTTGCGATAGTTTTCCAGGCGCGAGGCGGGCAGCTCGCCGGACGTGATGGCGGGGCGAACGGCGCAGCCAGGCTCGTCTTCGTGGAGACAGTTGGTGAAGCGGCAGCGGAGTGAGAGGGTGACGATATCGGCGAAGGCTTCCTCGACGGCGTCGTCCGCGTCCCAGAGCTGGAGTTCGCGCATTCCGGGGGTGTCGATGATGAGGGCGCCGCTGGGGGCGAGCACGAGCTCGCGGCGGGTGGTGGTGTGGCGGCCCTTGGCGTCCTTTTCGCGGACCTCGGCGGTGGGCAACTCGGCATCGCGGGCGAGACGGTTGATAAGGCTGGATTTACCGACGCCCGAGCTGCCGACGAAGGCGAGGGTGCGGCCGGGGGTGGCATGGCCGCCGAGGAGTTTTAGCCCGCGGCGGGTGTGGCTGCTCGTGATGATGACAGGCACGCCGGGCACGAGGCGCTCGATCTCGGTGCGCACGGCCTCGGGGTCGGGGTGGAGGTCGGCTTTGTTGAGCACGACGACGGGCTCGGCCCCGGAGTCGCGGGCGGCGACGAGAAAGCGCTGGATTCGCTTGGGGTTGTAGTTGCGGTCGAGGCCGCTGACGAGGAAGACGACGTCAATGTTGGCGGCGATGAGCTGCTGGGTTTGCACGCCGCCGGCGGACTGGCGGCAGAAACGGCTGCGGCGCGGAAGGAGGGCGTGGAGTTGGGCGCGGCCGACGGCGCCGGGGCTGGGCGAGATGGCGACCCAGTCGCCGACGGCGGGGTAGGCGTCGGGCGCGCGTTTGGCGTCGTGGTGGAATTTGCCGATGCACTCGGCGAGCAGTTCGCCCTCGGCGGTCTGCACGGCGTAGTAATGGCGGCGAAGCTCGACGACGACTCGGGCGGGCACGAGACCGGCGGCGGCGTAGGGCGCGAAGGCGGCCTCCCATTTGACGTCCCAGCCGTAGGGGGCGAGCGGGTGGTTTGCTAATTCAGGGTTGGCCACAAAAAGCGCAGAAAGCGCAATGACTGGAACGGCGTGTCCACTTAACCGACCGTCACGACGCGTTTTTCGGGGTCGGGATTTTGAAGATAGAAGAGGGCGGTGTGGCCGACGGAGCCAACGCAGACCGAGCCGGAGGTGGACTCGATTTGGGTGATGAGAGCGGCGCGTTCGTGGCGGTCGGCGCCCTCGAAGCGGAGTTTGACGAGTTCACGGGCGGCGAGCAGGCGGGCGAGCTCGCGGGTGAAGGCGGGCGTGATGCCGGCCTTGCCGAGTTTGACGGATGCCTCGACCGTTTGGCCAAGACCGCGCAGGCGGGTTTTCTGCGAACTGGTGAGCGGGACGTTTTCCATGAGGACAAAGGCTGACGGGCAAACGCGGCGCGTCCATGCCGGAAAACGGGCGGCGAAAAAGACGGACCAGCGATCAACTTGGACCGAGTCCCCAACCGGCCCCCTATCCCTGTTGATGCCCGGGAATGCGCTGGCAGTCAGCCGTGCCTGGAGCGGTTGCATCGGCTGTCCGGCGCGATGAGCGCACCAATTCGCGACGCAACCAATCCAGAGCGCCGTTCACCGCGCGTTGTTTCACCGTGGGTCGCGGGCCGGGCTGGCAGAGTTTGCGCGACCAGACGCCGCAGGGCGTGTAAAGCGCGATGTAAATGGTGCCGACCGGATTCTCTTTGGTGCCGCCGCAGGGCCCCGCGAAACCCGTTATCGCCAGTCCAAAATCGGCTCCCAGGCGTTCCGCCACGCCGGCAGCCATCGCGACCGCGTTCTCGGCCGACACCGCGCCATGTTGCGCAAGCAGGCACTCGGGCACGTCGAGGAGCTGCATCTTCGATTCGTTGGAGTAGCACACGCAGCCGCCGGCGAAAAACTTGGAAGCGCCGCAGATGTCCGTGAACGCATTGGCCAGCGAACCGCCCGTGGCCGTCTCCGCCACCGCCAGGGTGTGCTCGCCCGCGCGCAGCAGGTCGGCGCACACCTTGGCGAGCGAATCGTGGCCATAGCACATGAAATCCTCGCCCAACGACTGCGCGCACTCCGCCGCCACAGCCTCGAGCTGGGCGAGCGAGCGCTCGCCGGTCGGCGAACTCAGCCGGACATCCACCTGACCCGCATGGGCGCAAAACGCGATCGAAAGCGCGGAGCCGTGCGGTTGAAGGATCGGCTGTAAACGAATCTCGAGCGCGCTTTCCCCCACTCCGGCGGTGCGGATCTGCACGTAGGCCTCGCGCTCCGCGAGAAGCCCGAGGCGGGCCAGGCGCGGCAACACTTGTTCAATCAGCATCGGGTTCAGCTCGTTGGGCGGGCCGGGCAACATCACCAGCACGCGGCCGTCCTGCTCCACCCAGAGTCCGGGCGCGGTGCCGTTGGCATTGGGCAGCACCTCGCCGCGCGAGAAGCGGTAGGCTTGTTTGAGATTGTTCTCGGTCATGGTCCGGCCGAGCCGCTTGAAACGCGCCTCGATGGCCTCGCGTATTGACTCCTCAAATACCAACTCCTGTCCCAATACCCCGGCGATCACCTCGCGGGTGCGGTCGTCGCAGGTCGGCCCGAGTCCGCCGGTGGTGATCACCACGTCGGAGCGCGCCCAGCTTTCGCGGAACTGCGTCGCGATGGCCTCGGCGTCGTCGGTGATGGTGACGTTGCGGGTAAGCCGCGCCCCCTGGCGGCCCAGAGCCGAGCCGATGAAGGTGAGGTGGGTGTTCGCCGTGAGCCCGAGCAGAAGCTCATCGCCGAGGGTGATGAGTTCGTAGCGGACAGTTTGCACGGAGCGACCGGCGAGGGGGGATTGCGAAGAGCTGGAAAGCATACGTTGCGAACGGCACAGTCTGCTTACTCTGTAACAAAATGCCAGCGCCCGAACCCATTAACTTGAAGGAAAAGGTCCGCCGCCTCCCCGACAAACCAGGCGTTTACCTGATGAAGGACCGTCTCGGACGCATTCTTTACGTCGGCAAGGCCAAGGCCTTGAAAAAGCGCGTCTCCTCCTATTTCACCCCGTCGCGCGCCATGACGGTCCACCCGAAAATTCGCGCACTCATCAGCCTTATCCACGACTTTGACACCATCGAGGTGAAGTCCGAGCCCGAGGCCCTCCTGCTTGAAGGCAAACTAATCAAGCAGTGGAAGCCGAAGTATAACACCGACTTCATAGACGACAAACGCTTCCTCCTCGTGCGCGTCGACCTCGCCGAGACGCTCCCGCGCTTCCGCCTCACCCGCCTGCGCAAGGAAGACCGCTCCCGCTACTTCGGTCCCTTCGCCCACTCCGGTCTTCTGCGCAAAACCCTCGCGCAGATGCGCCGCCAGTTCGGCATCCTGCTCGGCGACGCCACACCTCAACTCCGCCCCGACGGCACTTGGCAACTCTACGACGACGTGCGCGAGGAGCTCTACGGTATCCATAACATCGTTACACCCGAGTCCTACCGCGCCCGGGTGGACGAGGCCTGCGCCTTTCTCGAAGGCAAGTCCCGCGAATGGCTCGAAACCCTGCGCAACGAGATGGCCGCCGCCGCCGAAAAGCAAAACTTCGAACACGCCGCCGAGCTGCGCGACATTGTCTTTGCCCTCGAAAAGACCCTCGCCAAGACCCGCAAGTTCGAGCGCGACCAGCCCTTCGTCACCCCCGATTCCGACGCCATCGCCCAGCTCGGCGCCGCCCTCGGCTTCGACCCCGCGCCGCGCACCCTGGAGTGCTTCGACATCTCCCACATCAGCGGCACCTACTGCGTCGCCTCGATGGTCCACTTCGCCGACGGCCGGCCCGATAAAAATCTCTACCGCCGTTTCCAGATCAAGAGCTTCATCGGCAACGACGACTTCCGCGCCATGGAGGAGGTCGTCGGCCGCTGCTATCGGCGCCGCGCCGAGGAGGGAAAGCCGTTCCCCGATCTCGTCGTCATTGACGGCGGCCGCGGCCAGATTGCGTCCGCGCTCAAAGCTTTCCTTGCCCTTGACCTCACTCCGCCCGCCCTCATCGGCCTGGCGAAAAAACACGAGACGATCATCTTCCCCGACGAACGCGCCCCCCTGAATCTTCCGCTCAACTCCCCCGCGCTCCACCTGCTCCAGCGCCTGCGCGACGAGGCCCACCGCTTCGCCAACACCTACAACGCCGATCTGCGTTCCCAAAAGATCCGCGAGAGCGTGCTCGACGATTTCCCCAATCTCGGCCCCGTGCGCCGCGCCGCCCTGCTGGAGCGTTTTGGCGATATTGATAAACTCCGCCGCGCCTCCGCTTCCCAGCTCTCCGAAGTCCCGGGCTTCGGCGGCAAACTCGCCGCCGAGCTCCACGCCTTCCTGCACGGCGCGCCCGACGACGACCCCGCCGCCGAAGTTCCGTAGCGTGATGCGTTCTTTTCGTAGCAACGGTGTCACTCTACTAGCACAAAGTTTGGGTTTTTAAGCATGTGATTCAGCAGTTCGATTAGACGGCGAGCGAGTGCGACCAGAGCGAGCTTGGTGGGCTTTCCACGCGACCGTAGACGCTGATAAAACTCCTTAAGAATCGGATTACAACGGCACGCACTGAAGGCGGCCATGTAAAGGACCCGACGCAATTGGGCACGACCTTGCTGGATGGAGCGCTTGCCGGTCCTATTGCTGCTGTCGCGAGGATGAGGAGCCAGACCGGCAAGTCCTGCGGCTTTACCGGGCTCCAAGTTGCCCAGTTCAGGCATTTCGGCCCACACCGTCCACGCGGTGATTTCACCGACGCCTTGCACTTGCTGGAGTCGCTCCAGGACCGCGCGGCAAGGTTCTGCCGAGACTAGTATGCGAATCTCGGCATCCAGCTCCTTTAACTGTTTTTGGAGTAATTTTTGGCGTTGTTTGGCGTGGGTGCACAGGGTCTTCAGCGCGGAAGGATGCTCACGCCAACTGGCCTCAATTTTTTCAAGTTCGATCAACTGAGTGCGCGCCCTTAGCAACTCGCGCAAGCGCGCCCGTGCAGGCTCCAATGCCCGCAGGGCAACCAAAGTATGCGTGGCCCCGCAGTGGCTCAATAACTTGGCATCGAGCTTATCGGTCTTGGCCAGCCGACCCTCGCTGAGTGCATGATGGCGGACGCGTTGGGGTGGCAGCACGCTGATCGGTATCTTGGCCGCAAAGGCCGCCGCGATTAGTCCGGCTTCGTAGCCTCCGGTCGATTCGCAGACGATATGAGCACCTGGCGGCAAACTGCTGAGAGTTGCGGCAATGGCCTCAGGGGTGTTGGGAACGTGATCATGGGGCGCAGGCAGATCGAAGTCCAAATAGGGCTTTGCGACATCGACGCCGATAGGTTTGATATTGGATGTGTTCATGGCAGTTGCTCAGGCTGGTAAGGCGCGCTCACAGGCGCATTCAACGGTTCGAGTTGCTGCCAGTGCACCTGCGGCCGGTCATGCTACGCTCGGGTTCAAGACCCAGCGGGGAGCTCGACCTGACCACAGGCGGAGGGAGGCGGGCGGCCGCCCGCCTCCCTCTTTCACTGGCCAAGACCACTTCACTATGGAGTTTCGTGGTCTTGGCCAGTGAACCTACCAGCGGGGAGCGCCCGCGACCCGCCGGTCCGCGAAGCCGCGAACCCGTAATGCGTTTCCAGCCTTGGCCTGATCCCGCCAAATGCCTCACTCTGTCCGCCACTTCATGCCCTCCTCCGCAACGTCACCGTCCGTATCCAAAATCCCCTTTTTCGTCGCCGCCGCGCTCTTCGCCGCCGCCGCCGTGTTTGTTTCCCGGATAACCTCAACCAAGCTCGACGCCCTTGAGCTGACCTGTCTCGGCGCCTGCCTCGCCGCCGCCGGTGCCTGCGCCGCCGTCCCCTTCGCCCTCATCCACGCCCGCCGCCATAAGCTCCCCGCGACCGCCCCGACCAGCGCCGTCTCCTCCGATCCCGCAGTCCTCGCCGCTCACATCGGCTCTACCGTGGATGCCCGGCTCGCCGCCGCCCTACCTGGCTTCACCGCGCAACTCGCCGAAGCTCTTGCCGCCCTCGAAGACCAACGCCGCGCCGAGGTCCTGCTTGCCGTGGCCGAGAATTCACCCCCTCGCGCCCTCGACTCCGACACCGTGCCCGCCCCCGCCGGCAAACCCCGCCTCGGTCGCGGCCTCGAAGGCCTCATTCGCGGCAACACCCCGAAGCCGTCCCCGGCCTCCGCCTCCGTATCCACGCCCGACGCGGACGAAGCCGCCGCGTAGCCCTTCCTGTCCCGTGAAACCCGCCCGCGTCGCCTCCGCCCGTCCGCGCGCCGCTCGCCCCGAGCACCCGCTCGAATGGCTGGCCGACCCGGTGCGCGACGAGCCGTCGTTTGTTCTGAAGAGCTGGTTCGGCGGCCGCACGATCATGCTTTACGGCCTGCACATGCTCTTCCTCACCACCCAAGGCGAGCCGTGGCAGGGCGTGCTGGTTTGCACCTTCCATGAGCATCAGCCTTCGCTGCTCACCGAATTCCCCGCCCTGCGCCCGCACCCGATCCTGAAAAAGTGGCTCTATCTCCCCGAGTCCGCCGATACCTTCGAGCGCGACGCCCGACGTCTCGTTCAACTCGTCCGCGCTCGCGACCCCCGCCTCGGCATTCCGCCTTCGCCCAAAAAATCCGGCGTCAAAAAGCTTCGTTTCGGCCAAGAATTGTAGTCTGTTCGCATTTAAATCCCTCATACCGGCATGATCCTTGCACTCACTTACGCCCCCATGGATCGCGACATTGACATACTTTGGGTCCTGCTGTGCGCCACCCTGGTGATGTCCATGCAGACCGGTTTCTGCATGCTGGAAGCAGGCCTTGTCCGTTCGAAGAATACCATCAACGTCGCGATCAAAAACCTGCTCGATTTCTGCGTGGCGGGCATTTGCTTCTGGGCCTTCGGTTTCGCCCTCATGTTTGGCACCAGCGCCTTCGGCCTCGTCGGCACCTCCGAGTGGCTCTACTCCGTCCTTAACTCTGAACGTGGCGCATCGTTTTTCCTCTTCCAGCTCATGTTCTCGGCCACCGCCGCCACCATCGTCTCCGGTGCCGTCGCCGAAAGGATGAGTTTCAAGGGCTATTTGTGGATGACCGCCCTTGTCTCCGCGACCATTTACCCTCTTTCCGGCCATTGGATTTGGAACCCGGACGGATGGCTTGCCAAACTCGGCTTCGTGGACTTCGCGGGCTCCACCGCCGTCCACGGCGTCGGCGGCTGGCTCTCGCTCGCTGCCGTGCTCATCATCGGCCCGCGCGATGGCCGCTTTACCTCGAAAACCGCTCTCGCCAGTTCACACTCCCTCGGCACCGCCACTTTCGGAACCCTCATCCTTTTCGTCGCCTGGCTCGGCTTCAACGGCGGCAGCCGCCTTGCTCTCACCCCCGACGTCCCGCTTATTCTCCTCAACACTGTGCTCGCCGGCTGCAGTGGCAGCCTCGCCGGCCTTCTCGCCGCTTGGAAACACAAGGGCCTCCCTGATCTGCCCGATACCCTCAACGGTCTCCTCGGCGGCCTCGTCGCCGTCACCGCCTCCTGCCACGCTGTCTCCCCACCCAGCGCTCTAGTCATCGGAATCGGCGGAGGCCTTGCCGCTTACTACGTCACCGTCTGGCTTGCCCACGCCCGTATCGACGACGTGGTCGGCGCCACCGCCGTGCACGGCGCGGCCGGCGTCTGGGGCACCCTCGCCGTCGCCCTCTTCGGCAAGCCTGAAGTCCTCGCCACCGGACTCGGTTTCTGGGGCCAGCTCGGCGTCCAGTTCATTGGCGTCGCCACCGTCGCCGTCTGGGCCGGCGGCATCGGCTGGGTTCTGCTTAAACTCATCAACCGCTTCGAACCCCTCCGCGTCACCCCGGAGTTCGAGCGCGTCGGTCTCAACGTCGCGGAGCACGGCGCATCGACCGAGATCGTGGACCTGCTCTCGGAGATGGGCCACCACCGCGCCCGAGGCGATTTTACCCAGAGCGTGAAGTTCGAGCCTTTCACCGAGGTCGGCCAGATCGCCGCCGAATACAACCGCGTCATCGCCAAGGTCGTGGACGAAATGGAACAGCGCGAGGGCATCGCCCGCCGCCTGCGCGAGGAGCGTGAGAACGCCGAGGACGCCAACCGCCGCATCGTATCCAGTATCGAATACGCCCGCCGCATCCAGCGCGCCATCCTGCCCTTGCCCGAGGTGCTTTCCGCCACCGTCGGCTCGCACGCCGTTCTCTACCTGCCGCGAGATTTGGTTTCGGGCGACTTCTACTGGTGCCACTCCGTCGGCGGTTCACGTTTCATTGCCGTGGTGGATTGCACCGGCCATGGCGTGCCGGGTGCCTTCATGTCACTCATCGGACACTCCGTGCTCCAGCAGATCGTCGCCGAGCAAGGTCTCCGCGAGCCCGCCGCGATCCTCTCGCGCATGCACCAGCAGGTCCGCGCCGCCCTGCGCCAGGACGAGCCCGGCGCCGAAAGCCAGGACGGCATGGATGTCTGCCTCGTCCGCATCGACCCTCAAGAGATCGTTTTCGCCGGCGCCCGGCGCCCGCTTTGGTGGACCACCCCCGCGCCTATCGGTCAGACCGAGCCCCTCTTCGGCGAGATCAAGGGCAACCGCGCCTCCCTTGGCGGAGGCCCGCACGAAAAGCGCACCCTCGTCTTCGACCAGCACACGCTCCCGATCACCCCCGGCCTGCGCCTCCATCTCGCCAGCGATGGCTTCGCAGACCAGCCCAACCACCTCCGTCAACCCTTCGATCTTCCGCGCCTGCGCGCCCTTTTCCGCGAGACGGCCGGTCTGCCGGTCGAGGACCACGGCGCCCGCATCCGCGCCGCCCTCGAGGCCCATCGCGGCGGCGCCGCCCAGCGCGACGACATCACCTTGCTCACCCTCGACCTCTGATTTAACCCCCCGCCATGACACCCGATCAAATCCACGCCCACTATGTTTCTGCCCGCGAAGGCCGCGTCGTCCTCTCCTTCATGGGCGTGCTCACCCAGGAGCTTATCGTAGACTACGGCCGCGTCCTCCGCACCCAGTCCGGCCTCTCCGAAAACGCCCGTCACCTGCTCTTCGGCACCTTCGTCGAGCTCTCGCAAAACATTCTCCGCTACTCCGCCGAGCGCGCCGGCGAGCCCGGCGCTGAACGCGGCATCGGACTGGTCCTCGTCCTCGAAACCGACACCGGTTACAGCGTTTCCGCCGGCAATCACGTCACCCCCGCATCCGCCGCATCCCTTGACGCCAAGCTCGCCGAGCTTGCCCCACTCGACCGCGCCGCGCTCAAGCAACTCCACAAAGACCGCCGCCGCGCCCCACCGCCGCCCGACAGCCTTGGAGCCGGCCTCGGCCTCATCGAGATGGCCCGCCAAGCCTCCGGCCCGCTCAAGCACGCCTTTGTGCCCTTGCCCGATGGGCGCCTCTTCTTCACCCTTTCCGTCCCTCTCGCCAAGGACCTCGCCCCCGCATCCGCCTGATCCCGTTTTGCCTCTTTTGTCCGCCATGAACCTGCCCGCCACCGACACCACCCCCGCCGTCACTTTCGACCCCACCGTCAACCTGCTCCGCTTCGCCGGCGAATCCTACCCCGAGGATGTAACCGCGTTTTACCACCCCGTCGCCGCCTGGCTGCGCGATCACCTTGCCGCCCGTCCCGAACTCAAGGTAGAGCTCGCCTTCACCTACCTCAACACCAGCTCCACCAAGGCCCTCCTCGACCTGCTGCTCCTCCTTGATGACTACCACCGCTCCGGCGGCAGCGTTTCGGTCGAGTGGCACTACAACCCCGCCATCGAGGTCATGCACGAGGCCGGTGAAGAGTTCGGCGACGACCTCGCCCTCCCTTACCGCCTCGTCCCGATCGCCTGATCGAACTCCCTGTCCTCGCCGCCATGCCCAAAGCAACGCCCCCGCCCTTCACCACCGACGCCCCGGTTGAAAAACTCTTCGCCCGCGAGACCGAAGCGCTGCGCAAGGCCGAGACCACCCTCACCCAGCAGCAGCTCAGCGCGGTTGTTTACGAGCCCTTTCGCGAGTTGGTGAAACACCACCGCCGCCTGCTGAGTCAGGCGATGAAGCTCACCACTCTCAGCGACGCCACCCAGCTCCAACTCCGCCGCACCACCCGCGAACTCTCCACCGCTCTCGAGCAAGTTCGCCAGCTCAACGAATCGCTCAAGGCCCTCCAGCACGAACGCGAGGAGATCTTCGCCATGGCCGTGCACGACCTGAAAAGCCCCCTCTCCGGCATCCACGGCCTCGCCACCCTTATCGCCGACCCCAAGCTCAGCACGGCCGAGGAGCACCCCGGCATGGGCCGCGACATCGGCCAGCTCGCCGAGGTCATGCTCGGCACCGTCGCCGACTTGGTGGACCTCCACCACTACGAGGCCGGCACGGTGGCCCTCCGCCCCGCGCCTCACGCGCTCTCCGACCTTGCCGACATCCTTCGCGCCCAGCTCCTGCCCTCCGCCCGTCGCAAACATATCAAGCTCCACGTCACCGCCCACCCCGCCGAGGCCCAGGTCCAGCTCGATGCCGACGTCCTCCTCCGCATCGTGCTCAACCTCGCCACCAACGCCCTCAAGTTCTCCCCCGCCGGCACCTCCGTCAGCCTGAAACTCGACGAGCGAGCCCAGCGCCTGCATGTCATCGTCGCTGATCAGGGCCCCGGTATCAGCCCCGACGATCAGAAAAAACTTTTCAGAAAATTCGCCCGCCTCTCCGCCCGCCCCACCGGCGGCGAAAGCTCCTCCGGCCTCGGCCTCGCCATCGTCAAGCGCCTGGTCGAGATCCAGTCCGGCCGCGTCTGGTGCGAGAGCACGCTCGGCGCCGGCGCCGCCTTCCACGTCGAGCTTCCCGCCACCCCGGCGCCTTGAGCCGGGATTCTCGTATCTGAATCCTCGATACGGTTTCGACTGGTTCCGGCCGGTTCCGCTCCCGCCTTCCACCCCTTTCGATCCGGCCCCAATCGTCCCTTGCGTCCCGGGCCGGCCTTGGGTCAGGTTTGGCATCTCCCCGCCCCCCCCCTCCACCACCATGCACCCCCGCCTCCGATTCCTCGCGTTTTTCGCTACCGTTCTGCTCGCCGGCCGCCTCCACGCCGTCGTAGTCCCCGCGCCTTTGTTTACCGACAACGCCGTGCTCCAGCGCGATAAGCCCGTCCCAGTCTGGGGCACCGCCGACGCCGGCGAAAAAGTCTCGGTCGCCTTCGCCGGCCAGACTCTCGCCACCACCGCCGACGCCTCCGGTCGCTGGCGCGTTGACCTGGCCCCGCTTCCCGCGAACGCCGAGCCCGCCGAACTCGTGATTAAGGGCACCAACACTATCACGCTCGCCAACATTCTCGTCGGCGAGGTCTGGCTCGCCTCGGGCCAGTCCAACATGGAGTGGGTCGTCAAAAACACCAACGACGCCGCACTTGATATCCCCGCCTCCGCCCGCTTCCCGCTCATCCGCCACATCCAGATCGCGAAAAAAGTCGCCGAGTCTCCGCTCTCCACCGCCTCCGGCGCGTGGAAGGTCGCCGGCCCCGCCACCACCGGCGATTTCTCCGCCGCCGCCTACTTCTTTGCCCTCGATGTCCACGCCATCCTCAACGTCCCCGTCGGCATCATCAACAGCTCCTGGGGCGGCACCCCCGTCGAGTCCTGGATCAACCCCGCCGCCTACCAATCTATCCCGACCGAGGCCGCCGCCGTGAACGAGCGCTGGACCAAAACCCTCGCCGCCTACCCGGAGGCCAAGATCAAACACGAGGCCGCCCTTGCCACCTGGAAGGCCGAGCAGGCCGCCGCCAAAGCCGCCAACCAACCCTTTACCAAAACCGCCCCCCGCGCGCCCGCCGGCCCCGGCCACCAGAACACCCCCGCCGGCCTCAACAATGGCATGATCGCCCCGCTCGCCCCTTACGCCTTGCGCGGCGCCCTCTGGTATCAGGGTGAGTCCAACGCCAGCAGAGCCTCCGAATACAACGCCCTCTTCTCCGCCATGATCACGGGGTGGCGCGCCCAGTTTGCCCAAGGTGATTTTCCCTTCTACTGGGTCCAGCTCGCCAACTTCAAAGCCAACGGTCTCGACGGCACCGAGTGGGCCTTCCTGCGCGAGGCCCAGACCCGCACCCTCTCGCTTCCCGCCACCGGCCAGGCCGTCATCACCGATCTTGGCGACGTCAACGACATCCACCCGCGCAACAAAAAGGACGTCGGTCGCCGACTCGCCCGCGTCGCCCTCGCCCGCACCTACGGCCAAAGCGTCATAGACAGCGGTCCTGTCTTCGCCAAGGCCGAGCGCGACGGCACCGGGTTTCGCGTGAGTTTTACCGAAACGAAAAGCGGCCTGCGCGCCCCCCTGAACACCCTCTCCGGCTTTGAACTCGCCGGCGACGACAAGGTCTTCAAGCCCGCCGCCGCCGTGATCGAAGGAGCCACCGTGCTCGTCACCAGCACCGAAGTCCCCGCCCCCGCCGCCGTCCGCTACGCCTGGCGCAACGCCCCCGTCGGCGGCCTCTTTAACAACCAGGGCCTGCCCGCCGTCCCCTTCCGCAGCGACACCTGGTGATTCCAATCACCCGTGGCTTTCAGACTTTAACGCAAAGACGCAGAGGCGCGGAGCCACGCAAAGGTTCGTTTCATTTTCAGGCCTTTGCGCCCTTTGAGTCTTGGCGACTTTGCGTTAAAGAAGTCTGTTTTTACCGAGGACCTTGGGCTCAGCCCTTCGCCTTCACGGATGGCTTCGCATTCTGCGCCTCCTCGGCCTCGGCCAGCGCCAGCCACACGATCAGTCGCAGCACCCGCTCCGCATCCGGCGCGGCCGTGCGGCTCTTAAAGTAGGCGTAAATCTGCTGCCGCGACACGCCGAGCTCCCGCCCCAGTTTCGCCTGAGCCCCGCGCTTCGCGAGCAAGGGCGCCACCCGCGCCGACAGCGCCCGCCACAACGCACCGTCCGCCGCATGGCTCGCATTCCGCCCTCGGCTGCGCTTTGCCTTGACCGCGCCCTTGGCCTTGGCCGCCGCAATCTCCCGCGAGGCCTCGATCAACGACTCGACAATCCCGCCCGCCATCGCAGGCAAAATCCCGTAACTACCCATTCCAACCGGAGGCATATACATAGTGCCTTTGAGAAGAAGCCTCCAAGACAACTAGTCAATCAATGATTGACTAGTTGTCTTGGCCCTCGGCCCGCCGATTCTACACCTGCCGCGACCGACGCCGAACCAGCCACTCAACCCCGACGCGCCTCCGGTTTTGCCTGCACGACGTAGCTCGGCTCCTCCTCCGGCGCACCGTTCCGCCCGCCCGTCCGCGCCCGCCGCCACGCCAAAGGCGTCACTCCCGTGCGCGCCCGAAACACCCGGATAAAATACGAGGGCTGCGCAAAGCCGCAGGCCCACGCCACCTCCGCCACCTGGTATCTACCCTCCTGCAAGAGCCGCTGCGCCAGCGCGACGCGCTCGTCCGTCACCCAAGCGACCACCGTGCTCCCCGTCTCGGCCCGAAAACGGCGCGCCAGATGATCCGGCGAACATCCCGCCGTCCGCGCCAGCCACTCGACCGAAAGCCGCAAGTCCGCCAAATGCGAGCGCGCCACCGCCCTCGCCGACTCCACCACCGGCGAATACACCCGGCTGCCCGGTCCCGCCCGTCGCGCCTCCTCCGCCAAAACCCGCAAAAACACCCGCGTGAGATCCACCGCCAGCTCCCGCCCTTCCCCGCGCCCCTCCCACGCCTGCTCCACTTCGTCTAGATAACGAAAGGCCTCCCGCCCTCGCACGCTTGCCACCGGCAACACCACCCGCGGCGCGATCCCCCTGCCGCCGCCCGCCGCCCCTTCCCCCACCGGCGCGTGCGCCTGAATAAGCGTGAAGCCCGCCCGCCCGCAACACGCCACCACCATCCCGTAGGGCGTCGCCCGATCGAGCGGCGTCTCCGCGTGAGGCACCCCGCGCGGCACCAGGCCCAGCTCGCCCGCCGCCAGTTCCCACCGTTGCTCCGGCCCCTCGAAACGCGTCGCCCCGCCGGTCTGAATAAACAACTCCGGCGTCGGATGAAAATGCCCCCTCGGCCAGCGCCGGTTCAAACCCACCGAGCGCGCCCGCCGCAACCTCTCCGGCTCCACGCTCAAACGCCCCAAGGCCGTCTCCAGCACCGCCACTACTCCGTCTTTGTCTGCGTCGGTGCTCATCGGATTTTTAACATTTTATCTAAAAAATGCGACTCTCCACCCTTGGCGCAAGTCCCGCGTTTCTTCTACTTTTCCACCCGTCGGTCATTTCACCCCCGCCTCGATCCCCCCCCCCCCCCCCCCCCCCCCCCCCCCCCCCCCCCCCCCCCCCCCCCCCCCCCCCCCCCCCCCCCCCC
>JAIYBI010000017.1 GCA_027488595.1 Opitutaceae bacterium
AGGCCGCCTCAGCCAAGGTGTTTAAATGGAAGACCCTCGACCTCGCTCCGCGCGCGAGCATCGAGCTGACAAAGCGCCAGCTCATCCGCGATTTCAGCACCCGCCGCCACCACGCCGGCCGCCACCGCGTCGAGTTGCAGATCAACGGCCGCCGCCTCGCCGAGACCGCCTTCACGGTGCTCTCAAAGGCCTGAAGCCGACTGCGCACCGATTGCCGAAAACACCTCATTCTCCAAAGCAGACTTCCCGCTTCTGCGCCCACGCGCTAGGTTCATCGCTCCCACCATGCTCTCCGCCCTAGCTTCCATGCACGCCCGCCGCTCGATCCGCGCCTTCGAGTCCGCGCCCGTGCCCGCCGACACCATTCACCGCCTTGTCGAGGCAGCCGGCCGCGCCCCGAGTTCAAAAAACACCCAGCCTTGGCGGCTCTTCCTCGTGCAAGGCCCGGCACTCGACGCCCTTCGCAACGACTATTTGGCCGCCTTCGACGCGGGCGAAAAGCCCCGCCCCGCCTACCGCTACTCGCCCGACCCGCTACCCCCGCTTTGGCAGGCCCGCGCAAAAGAGGTCGGCATCGGCATTTTTAAGCACAAAGGCATCACCCGAGACGACACCGCCGGGCGCCGGGCCCACGATCGCGAAAACTTCAAGTTCTTCGACGCACCGCAC
The DNA here is from genome assembly GCA_027488595.1 of Opitutaceae bacterium. Taxonomy (GTDB): domain Bacteria; phylum Verrucomicrobiota; class Verrucomicrobiia; order Opitutales; family Opitutaceae; genus IMCC26134_A. The sequence goes on from JAIYBI010000017.1 coordinate 670, forward strand.
GTTTTTTTCCTCGGCACCGACGCCTCCGCCTTCGGCCACGGCACCTTTCTGGACTGCGGCTTCGTGCTCGATAACTTGATGCTCGGGCTCGCCTCGCTCGGCTACGGCTCTTGCCCGCAATACAGCGCCGTGAGCTACCCCGATATCCTCGCACGCCACCTGCCCAACGCCGCCGACACGCTTTTCATCGCCGGCCTTGCTTTCGGCACCCCTAAAGCCGCTGCATCAGTAAACGCCTTCCAGCCGGACCGACTGCCCCTCGAAACATGGTTTCACGTCGTCGGTTGACCCGTCCGTCACCTTCGGAACTTCAGCACCGCACCGGCACCACCAGCCGCGTGCCACGCAGCCAGTTAACTGTTACGGGCAGCAAAATCAGGGCGAGCGGCGTGATGAGCTTGATATTCGCGCCCATGAAGAAATACCCGAACCCCGCCGCCATCAGCGCGGCTGCATAGTAGCCGTAAGCATAGTCGCGGACGGCAGCTATAGTCGCAAGCCCCACCACCAACACCGGAATTGCCACTTCATAGGGCAGCACGATCGCAATCATACCCGCCAGAAAGCCGGTCGGAGAGATCGTCTCTCCCGAACGTCGCCGACCTACCGTCTGCATCCAAAGGCATGCCAGCAGCGTCACGGCAATCGCCGACAAATACGGATAAGGCGAATGGCCCGAACCTTTCACGGGCTTGGGGAAAGCCTCCAAAATGTAGTAGGCCGCGACTAGACCGCGAATCGGATCAACCCAGACCAGAGGCAGTTTCCACCAACGCCGGCGGCGATGATCCCCGTGCGCCGGCCGAATCGCCTTGGTCCAGAGATCTTCGAAGATCAGGTAGCGGACCTCCCCTTTGATCAAATAGCGCGGCGGTATCAGTCCGAGCAAAAGCGCGATGATTAAGGGTATCCAATTTATGACCATGATGCGTGATTCGGAGCCTTTGTCTGGAAAGATAAATCCTTGAAGTCCACTCAAAGCTCACTCGTTTCCACGATTTCACTTCGTCCGACCGGAGCCCTTTCCTAACCGGATCAGACCCTTACTTTCGCGGCCAACCCATGTGCCGTCCCGCCAGCACCGAAACTACCACTGGGAAAATCATTACCGCTCCGACGAAAACCACTCGCGACCAACTCTGGGCATTCAACAGCCAGCCGATCAAAATGGTTCCAAGCGTGGCGGTTAAGAATACGCCCGACCATGCCCGGAGAGCCAGGGCGACGCCCGTCGCCAATGGCACCACGAGAAGCAAAACCACCGGGTCCACCAGCACCGACGCCACCCCGGCCAGGAACGCCACCGGCGCCTGGACGTGATCTTCATCAAACCACACGAAAGTCTGCACCACCAGTCCCAGCCCCACCACCATCGCGAGCACTGCCTGCCATACCCACTCGGAGTGATGGGCGAAATGAGGAAGCTCCGGCAGCCCGAGCGATAACACCCAGGCCCCGCCCGCCGCCCGCCCCGCATCAAGAAGCACCAACGCTAAGTTACGCCCCGTCGGCCACTCCCGCTGGTCAAAGGCCGCCAGCCGTCCATCCGGTGCACGCAGGCGCCAAACCGGCACGAATAACAACCCCACACCTACGACGACTAGGAAAGACGGACTCATGAGAGGAAAAATCGTAACCTCGATATTCGCAAACGCGAGGCAATCAATACCGCAATACGGGTTTCGCCCCACCAACTTCATTTAGCTCCATACCCTTATACTCCAAATTAGTTACCCAATCCGTCCGCAGCCCGTTTCGCCCCCTCAGCGCCGCTCGCTCCACCATCGCTCCACCCCCGCCCGGTCGCGGGTATTGAGCACGTTCTCCGCCGTCAACCAGCCTTTACGCGCCACCCGCACCCCCGCCTCCACGTGCCGCAGCCCCGCCGTGTTGTGCGCATCCGGATTGAGCGCGCACATCAAGCGGCGCTCCGCCGCCCGCCGCCACAGCCGCCAGTCCAAATCCAGCCGCGAGGGGTGTGCGTTAAGCTCAATAATCACCCGATTGGCGATCGCTGCATCAATGACCCGTGCGAGGTCCACCTTGTAGGCCTCCCTCCGCAACAAAAGCCGCCCAGTCGCGTGCCCGAGCATCGTCACCCGCGGATGCTCCACCGCACGCACAATGCGGGCCGTCATCTCGTCTTCACTCTGGGTAAACGCGCTGTGCACCGACGCCACCACGTAGTCGAGCGTCGCCAGCACCCCGTCGTCAAAATCCAGCCGCCCGTCCGGCAGGATATCGCACTCGGTTCCGGCGAAGAGCCACGCCCCGCCGCCCGCCGCGTTCGCCGCCCGGATCGCCGCCACCTGCGACGCCAGCCGCGCCTCGTCCAGCCCGCGCGCCTGCACACTCGATTTCGAGTGGTCCGCGATTCCGAGATATTCCCAGCCGAGCGCCGTCGCCGCCGCCCGCATCTCGAGCAGCGACGCCTTCCCATCCGACTCCGTCGTGTGGTTGTGAAACGCCCCGCGCAGGTCCGCCAGCTCCACCAAGCGCGGCAACGCCACGCCCCCGCCCGCCGCCGTCTCCGCCACCTCGATCTCCCCCAACCCCTCCCGCAACTCCGGCGGCACAAACGCCAGCCCGAGGTGCGCGAACAACTCAGCCTCGCTCTCCGCCCGCAGGCTCAGCCCGCGCTCCGCTTTTTCCTTAGCCGTGCCTTCCCCCGCATCGGGCACGAGACCCCACTCCGACAACGACAGCCCGCGCGCCAGTGCCCGCTGCCGCATCGCTACATTATGATCTTTCGACCCCGTGAAATGATGCAGCGCAAACGCAAACTGCTCCTCCGGCACGATGCGCAAATCCGCCTGCAAGCCGCTCGCAAAGCGCACACTCGCCTTGGTGCCGCCACGCGCCGTGACCTCCTTGACCTCGGGCAACGCGCAAAACCACTCCGTCACCGCCGCCGCGTCCTCGGCCCGCGCCGCGACAATAAAATCGAGATCGCCCACCGTCTCCAAATTGCGCCGCAGCGACCCCGCCGCCTCCGCCCGCCGCACCTGCGCGAGCCCCCGCAACCCTTCGACAATCGGCTCCGCCACCGCCCGCGCATCCCACCACCGATGGCGTTTCCCATAAGCGGCGCGGTTGGCCAATCCTTCGAGGATCTTCACCTGCGTCTTCTCACCAAAGCCCGCCAGCTCCGCCACCCGTCCCGCGCGACAAGCCTCGCCCAAGGCCTCTGGCGACTCGACCCCGAGTTGCTCGCGCAATGCCTTGATTTTCTTCGGCCCGAGTCCAGGCACTTCCAAAAGCGCGATCACCCCATCCGGAATCTGCGCGCGGAGTTTGTCGTAAAACTCCAGCCTCCCCGTCGCGTGCAGTTTGCCGACCTTGTCCACCAGCGCCTCACCGAACCCCTTCAACTCGCCCAAGGTGCCCGCCGCCATGCGCGCCGCGAACTCATCCGCGTCCATCGCCTCCAGCGCCCGCGCCCCCGACTGGTAGGCGCGGGTCTTGAACGGATTCTCCCCCTGCAATTCCAGCAGCGTCCCAATCTCTTCTAGCCGCTCGGCGATCTCGTTCTTGTTCATGCCCTCCAGCGCAACCACCCCTCGCCCCGCGTCAACCTCCCGCCCGCCGATTTCTGCGCCCTCCGTCATTCGACATTCGTCATTGGTCATTCGTCATTCCATTCCTCCGCCATGCCCTTTTCCTACACCCGCACCATCCACTTCCCCGATACCGACGCCGCCGGCGTGGTCTTCTTCGCACGCTACCTCTCCATCTGCCACGAGGCCTACGAGGAGTCTCTCGCCGCCGCCGGCATCCCGCTCGCCACTTTTTTCTCCGACCAAGGCGTCGTCATCCCCATCGCCAAAAGCGAAGCCACCTACCTCCGCCCCCTCGTCTGCGGCGACAAACTCCGCGTCGAAGTCACGCCGACGCGCCTCTCCGAAAACAGCTTCGCCCTCGACACCGTGATCTGGAAAATCGGCCCCTCCGACAAACGCGCCGCCGTCGCCCGCACCGTGCACGTCTGCATCTCCTCCACCACTCGCGAACGCCTCCCCCTCCCCACCGCCCTTGCCGCCTGGCTCGACGCGAAATAGGCCGACAAGAAATTACTTCGCCGCCACCCGCTGAGGGTGAACCGTTCCGTCGCCATCCACCCAGGGCCGCTTCATCTCCAACTCAGCCGCGAGGCGATCCGCATCCTGCAACCAAAGCAGCCGCTCGCGAAAACTAAGCGCGGCCCCCGCG
>JAIYBI010000210.1 GCA_027488595.1 Opitutaceae bacterium
CGCCTCAGCGATGCTGAGTTCCCAAGCGCCGCGGGTTTTGTGGTATGTGAAGCCGAGCCCGCCTTTTTCTTTATCACCCAGGGTCTTTTTGCGGTCGTCTGTTCCATTGCCGCTACCTAGGAACGCCAGTCGCAAGATGCCCTTTTTTTTCAGGTATTTGGGGGGATGCAAAAACTCCGGCCAGTCGCCAACCACCGGTGCACCTGAGTTCGGGTCCGGTTCCGGCGCAGGTTGTTCATTTTCTTTTTTAAAAGGTGCAGGGTCGTGGCTCTTCGCATTGTTATCCGGAGCAGGTATCTGTCCGGTCGCAACGTTCTTGGCGTTTGCGAGCATCGCCTTCGCCAATGAGGCGTGTTTCTCCGGGACCACCACGATCAGGCTGTCTGCATGTGCGATGATTTTCGCCAGCGCATCCGGCGGTTGGTGCCAAGCCAGCAAGATTTCGATAAATCCACCGATGACTTGAACTGCTGTTTCGCTGGTGATGCGCTTTCTTTCCGGGAGGCCGGCAATTTCACGGGCTGCCTTTGGCTTCCAGTTTTCTTCAGCCAACTTTTGAAGATTTAACTTAAGATCCTTGGTGATCTCTTGCGGAACCTGAACCCGTTTGGAATCGTCTCGGGTTAAGAACTTGGACAACGGCAAGAGTGCGGCGACGGGCACATCAGGCGGCGGGGTTAGTCCCGCCTTTTCTGCGGTCGTGTAAACGACCTCGGCGCGGCTGAGGTCGGAAAAATATTGGTGGCCACGAAAGCCGTATCGTTTGTAAAGCGCGCTAAGGCTAGTGGCGCCTGCAGCCTCAACCAGATTTTGAGCGAGCTGGTTTTCAGCTGCGACTCGCATTGCGACAATGCGGCGTCGTGAGGCCCCGCAGAATGATGGTTCCGCAGCAACTGGCTCGCGATATGTCTTGAGGACTCCAACAATGTGAGAGACGATAGCGGCTTGAGAAGATCCATCCGGCAGGCCCAAGGCTGCGGCTGCGGAGATGACGTGAAGTGTCTTTGCGATTTTATGATTTGATTTTTTCATAGGTTTTACGCGCCATTCGTGACGCTTACCTATGTGTGGTTCTAAATTTGGTATTTTTCACCGAATTGTTTTTGCAAATAACAAGTCCCATAACTAATTGCCTTATAACACTATAATTATACTTGGGTGTTTTGTATCGCTTCTCTCTGAGAAATTCATTGCATAAGTATGCAACACTTTTTATGATTACGCCATTAACTTGCATTGATTCGAGGCGTTCTAAGGCGGACGAATTGTTGGCGTTCGGAATGTCGAAATCTGCTGTCGCCCGGGAACTGAAAATAGACCGGTCAACTTTGTATCGTTGGCTGAACCGGACGGACGAAACCAAAGCCCATTTGGGACGCCCATTCCGGCTTAAGGGGGAAGCAAAGAAGGCAGTTAGGATTCTGCTCAAAAACGGGCCTTCAAAATGCGGTCGCCAAGGGAAATTTTGGGTCGTCTCCGAAGCGGTCGAAGAGTGCAAGCGGCTTGGCTTCGAATGCTCGGCTGCGACGATGTGGAGATTGTTACATCGACTAAAGCTTACCCCCAAGGCGGCCCGTGCGGCGGCCCATGCGAAGGCGCTGGAAAATCGGCGGGAGCGTTATAGGGTAAAAAATGATCTTTAGCGTGTCGTGGCGGCCACGACATCGATTGAAAATTGGTGTTTTGGCATGAAGTATTGCGAAGCGTTTAGACCAACGAGCGGCACGGTTCGATTGTTCTCGGCATGACGGTGGGTAAACCGCTTTGCTCAAACCCGCCCATTCTAACTCTTCCGCCGCAATTAACCTATGTCGGCTCAGATACTTCAAACCACCAACGCACTCCTCCTCCTAAAGCTCCGGCTTGCCGTCGCGCGCTACGGGGAGATGGACGGTGCCGGTTGGTGGAACACGAAGGGCGTGCTCGGCCGATTGGGTAAGGCCGGACTTAGTCGCGGCTTCCCGGCTACTCACTATTTTGCCCAGGCCCGCGTCGTCTTCGCGGTGGCCTCAGCGAGGTGTGCGGAGGTGTTCAGCCCGCCTGCCTGTTACACCCTGTGGAACTTGCCACCCGCTGTTGAGGATTCCTTGGACTCCCAGTGGCAGGAGTGGTGCCGTGAGCCAGAGTCTCTAATACCCCTGTTCGAACGGGTCGCCAGCGCCTCATCCACAAATCTGCTCGATCTGCTTACTGCATTGGACGCCACCGACAGCGCTACCCGCAACCAGCTCGGTGAACTGAAACTATCGGCCCAGGGTAAAGCAGTTCAGTTACCGGGGATTGGAGGGCTGGATGACTCGACCCTGAAGCTTCTCGCCGCCGCCTTCTCTCTTGGCTGCAAAGGAGCGGTTGCCGTGCCCTATCTTCGAGCCGAATGAAACTAGGCAAAACCAGTCCGAGTCTCTCCACCCGGCTTCTGCGCAAAGGTGCCCTTGTCGAGGAGACCTACCGTGTATTCGCGCACTGGAAGCTGGGTGCATCCTTGTCGGAAAACCTAGAGCGTATTCGCGAAACCAACCCACTCGGCGCCAAAAACCAGAGCTGGCTCCGAGAGGTTACTGCCACCCTGTCCAGTCGCTTCGCTCAAGGGGATTCCATCGAGCCGCTGGTAATCCTCGCCAAGGCCCAATACCCACTAGAACACTGGCGTTTTTTCCTACTCTGGCACTTTGGCTCCACGGATGGCCTCTTCTGCCGATTCGTGGAGGAGTTTCTCTTTCGTCAGCGGCTGGAAAGTATTGCCGCTTTCGACACAGAAGCGGTGGCACCCTTTGTCGCGGAAATCGATCGCGAGCGGATACTTGGCGCCCCGTTGACGAGCTATGGCCGTGTTCGTCTCGCTCGTGACCTTCTGCGTATGGCCGCCGCCTTTGGCCTCGTTACCGATCAGCTACGCCGGCGTTTCACGCACGTGGCCATTCCAGACAACGCTTTCCTCTACGGTCTCTACAGTCTGAACGCGGAGATCCCCAGTGTCTCCCGGGCTGTTGAGTCGCCTCGTTGGCGGATGTTTCTGTTGGGCTCTGCCGACGTGGAGCGGGAGTTGCTCAACTTGCATCAGTTTCGCCGCCTGCGCTACGAGCAAGCCGGCACAATCCGTGAGCTTAGCCTCCCCTACGATAGCCTCCCTGAATTCGCCCGCTCCCTGACAACATGAACACCTGGAAGGAACGTCTTAAATTCACCTTGGAGCCCGTTCTCATGGCCGCCGACCCTCGTGCCAAGCTTGGTGCCTACCATGACATGCCTTACGCAATCTTCCACTACGGCCCGGACGTGGAGTTTGAGCTGAGGGAGGAAGTGCGCTTGCTCGCCATTCGTCTCGAAAACCAAGGTAAACGTGTAAAAATCATCTCTCTGGCCGAGTGCCTCTCGGCCGCCCTTGCCGACCAAGGGATGGACATCGAAGCCATACGCGAAACTGAAAAGACCACCGGGTTGGCTGCCATGATCGAAACCGTCCACAACGTCCTCGCCGACTATCGCCCTTTGGTCGATCTCGTGGCCGAGCAACTTCCCGCCGACCAAGACCCACTCAAAGACGTGGTGCTCATCACCCGTGCGGGGGCTCTGTTTACGGTTTACCGCACCCACGCCCTGCTCGAACAGCTCAAGGGCCGTCTCAACGTCCCCGCGGTGTTGTTTTATCCCGGTGAACTCGAAGGCCCCA
>JAIYBI010000574.1 GCA_027488595.1 Opitutaceae bacterium
CCAGAGCCCGCCGCCGCCCGAGGTGAAGCGGATGCGGACCTTTTCGCTGAATTTCGCCTCAACGGGCTCAGGGCCGCCACGCAGGGAAATCTTTTTGTAAACATCGGCGAGGGCCCAGCGTGCGAGGCGTTGCCCCACGGTTTTCTTGTCCCAGGGGTGGATGTCGTTGGACTCGCCAACGTCTATCGTGACGGCGAGGCCGGCGTGAGGATCCCTCTTTACGAAGCGCCGCTGGCTCTCGCGGAGTTGGGACCATTTGCTATCCGAGGGTCCGGCGACTGGGCGGGTGAAGTTGGCGAGTTGCGCGACGCCGAAGGCGAGCTCGGGGTTGTTCCACCAGACGCGCCAGTCGTCCACCATGACGGCGAGGCGTTCGTCGTATTTCTCGGGGACCCAGCCGGCGTCGGCCTCGCCCTGATACCAGATCGCGCCGCGTAGTGCGTAGGGCGCTACGGTGGCCAACATGCCATTGGCTAAAACGCCGGGGCGCTTCGTGCCCTTGGGATCGTAGAGAGTTGGTTTGGGCGCATCGGCGTAGGCCCAGGGATCAACGTCCGCATCGGGTGCGAAGCCCTTGGATTTCTTCCACGCGGCGAACTGGATTTTGTTTTCGGCGTTCCGTTCGGTGTAGGTCGGCATACCGGCCTCCCAATCGGCGACGTGCTGCATCAGCAGGGGGTGTTTCGGGAAGGCCGACGGGCGGGTCCAGGCTATGGCCGGAGTGCCGCCGGCGTAGGCGCCGACCAGGCCGACCGGAACTCCGAGGATGGATTGGAGGACGGTGCCAAAGTGGAAACCGGCGGCGCTGAACTTGCCGATGGAGGCGGAATCGGTGGCGGCCCATTTCGCCTTGGCGGAAAAACGGGGCGTGGTGGAGGGGGTGATCTCAACCTGGTAGAGCCGGATGAGCGGGTTGCTGCCGCCGAGCATGAAAAGGTCGCCGTTGAGGCTGCTCTCCACCTTTACCTGCATGTTCGACTGGCCGGAGCAAAGCCAGACCTCGCCGACGAGGACATCCGAGAAGGCAATTTGTTTATCGCCGCTGGTGATTTGCAGGGTGGCCGGAGTAGCGCTGGCGGGCTCGGGGGCGAGCTTGGTCAGCCATTGGCCTTCGGCGTCGGCGACGGCCTCGACGGATTGCTCGCCAAAGGTGATTTTGACCGTGGCACCGGCGTCGGCGCGGCCCCAGACCGGCAGGGGCTGGCTTTGCTGCAAGACCATGTGGTCGGAGAAAATGTTGGGTAATTCGAGCGCGCGCAGCGCGAGCGGCGCGGCGGCGAGGACCAAGGCCAAAGCGGCGAAACGTAGGCTCATCGGGCGGCGGGGGAAATGGTTTTTGCGGGGCGGGCGATGCCGCCGAACCAGAGGAAGATCAAGGCGAGCGGATGGAGGAATGCCATGGCCACAAACCACGGGCTGTAACCTTTGCCGGATACCATATCGAGCAGCGGTCCGAGGACTTGCTTGAAGCCCGCATCGAGAAAGCCGGCCGGTTTGGTGGACGGGCCGGAAACCATGGTGGCGACGATCATGTTCATGATGATGCCACCGAGGGTGCTGCCCGCTGCCACCACACTGAAGATGGTGCCGAGGGAGTGCTTGGGGGCGACGTCCACGATCAACGCGCTGATGTTGATCAACCAGGAGAGGGCGGCGAAGACGACAATACCGGTGATCACCATCGTCGCGGGCAGGCCGCTGACGCTCGCAATGAGCGGCGAGAGCGGGGTAAGACAGGCGCAGCCGAGCATTATCCACAGGCGCGCTTTTACGGGATTGGCCCCGCGTTTGATGAGGACGCCGGACAGCCAGCCGCCGACCAGCGAACCGACTCCGGCGGCGGCGTAAACGATCCACGTAATCGTGAGGTCGGACTGGGCGACTCCGCGGTCGGTGTTGAGGTATTTCGCGAACCAGAATTGATAAAAATACCAAACCGGATCGGTGAGCAGCCGGCCGATCAGCAGCAGCCAAAGCGGTTTGAAGGTTAAAACTTTCCCCCACGACCAGGGTTTCTCATCGGTGGCAGGGTTGGCTGGCGGCGCGCCATCTTGAATGAGATCCCGTTCCGCCTGGGTGATGAAGCGGCTTTCGTTTGGCTTGCGGTAGAGAAGGAGCCACGGAATCACCCACAACACGCCGAGGATGCCGGTGATCAGAAACGCCATGCGCCACCCGGTCCCGTGGCCGAAGAGCGAGTTAACCCAAGGTAAGTTTCCGGCGTAGTCATAGGCCGCGAGGGGGATAACGATGTAAGGAGCCACGGTGGCACCGATGGTCGCCCCCATGGTGTAAAAGCCGATGGCCAGCGCACGCTCGCGCGAGGGGAACCATTCGGACACGATCTTGGATGCGGCAGGCCAGATGCCCGCTTCGCCGAGGCCGAGCGAGAATCGCAGCGCACTCATCGAGCGCATGCCCTGCGCCCAGGCGGTGGCGAGGTTGGAGAGCGACCACCAGACGACGAAGAGCAAGGTGCTTTTCCGCGTGCCCATTCGATCCACCAATTTACCGGAGACGAGATAGGCGAGGGTGTAGGCGATAAGGAAGATGTTCAGGATATTCGCATAATCGCGATTATCCAGGCCGAGGTCGGCTTGTATGGTCGGAGCCAATACAGAGAGAACCTGACGGTCCACGTAGTTGAGGACGGCGGCGAGGAAAACGAGCGCCACGATCCACCAGCGCATTCCGATGATTTTCATAAAGTAGATTGGTCGGAAGATCCGGTTAGCGGCGGGAGAGCGCGGCGGGGTCAGTTTACTGCACCCGCTCGCCCCGAGGTTTATTCAACCCTCGGGACGGAGATAGCATGGTTGAATTTTGAGGGGTGAATGAGGGGGCTTAAGCGTCGCGGTAGCATTCACCGAGGCGGGTGAGCGCCCCGTTCGCATCAAAGAGGGCGCTGGAGCCGAGGGGAATGCTGGTCGGCTTGGCGGGGAACCAGGCGTAGCAGTCAACGAATTCGCACGCGTCCAGCAAGGGTAGGATCTGCTCCATGAAAGTCAGAATCCTCTCCGGTTTGTGGATGTTTTCCTCGCGGGTTTTCGCCTTCCAGTCGCCCACCGCAAACTCGGTGATCCAGATCGGGCGCTTGTAGAGGCGCTGAACCGTTTCGAGGCGCCGCATCAGGGATTCTGCACCCGGTCCTCCGTAGGAATGCACCGACACGTAGTCCACGCGCAAGGAGCGCTCGTCCACCCCTTTCATGAAGGCCGCCATCCACTCCTTGTCCGGATGCACGCAACCGGGGCTGATGAGGGGCACGCCAAGCTCCATCAATTTCGGCCACAGCTCCAGTGCCTCCTCCACGCTCATGTTGCCCTGCTTGGCGACATCAGGTTCATTAAGGCCCAGCAGGTATTTGCTTTTCTGTTTCCGTATAGAGTTCGCGGTCTGCGCCAGTTTATCGGCCGGCATGGAGCCGAAAACCATGGGAACAAATTCCACGCCTCGGGGGGTGTTCTCCGGTGCCAGAGGTCCCCAGGAATAAAACCATTTCACATCCACGGCTTTTAATTTCTCGCGCCAATCCAGGTTCTTGGTGGACATGCCAAGGCCGCGCTTAGGGTGCGGATGACTCCGGGCATTTGCCGAGCTTGTAGTGCAGGCCGGTAGGATGGCCAAAGCCGACGCGGCCAGACTGAGTTGGAGGAAGTCTCTTCTATTCACGGGGCTGTGGGGTTAAGCGGGGTTTATTCACTAGACCTGTCTCGGCAGGCTGCGATGCGGGATAAACGGCGAAGCAGGCCTTAAGACAGAAATCGGACAACGTGGTTTAGCAAGTCTAAATCCACGGTCGAGTCGTGTTGGACAAGGGTGCCGAGGGCACCCTGTTGATGCGTGGCCGGGAGCCGCAGGCTAAAACTCAAGGTGTGCGAACACCATCAGTAACCGCGTAGCCCGTTGGAGTGATAAGTTTCACCGTCGTCGCGCTGGTTGCTTCCGAGGGGAGCGCGAGCTCCAGAACGGCCGCGCCGGGCACGATGTCCGGCAGCGAGATTGATCCGGTCTTTCCCTCGGCATTGGTCCACTGCACGCGATAGCCGCGCAGAGTATAGCTCGGCAGCGCATTTGCTGCGCGCGGCGTGAGGACGATGCGCCGATCGTCGAAGCCGAGGGAAACCACCGGCGAGAAGGCGCGGCGCACCTGGTTGTAGGCTCCCTTCAGGTTGCGATCCACGTCCACCACGCCCCACTCGCGATTGCCGGAGGCGGGCGTTCCTTTGTAGTCGCTGCGGTAATCGTTAAAGGTCCATAAGGCGCCGCCGATCACGTAGGGTTCAGTGGCCATTGCAGCCCAGATTTCTTCGAATCTCGGCACCACGGCGGCCTCGCCCACGCCGATCTGCGCAACGCCAAACTCGGCCATGAAGACGGGTTTTTCGGGCCACTCCTTGCGCACGTATTGGATGCCTTTTGTGAAGGCACGGCCGGCGGTGGAATACATGTTGATCATGGCGAGATCACTGTGGGTGACGCCGTCGTTGCTCGCGTTGGCCGGCTGGCGCCAGGCGGTGTAGCTCACATAGGTCACGATACGGTGCGGGTCCAACTCGCGACGCACGTAGTCGTTCATCGTCTTCACGTAGTCGAAGTTGTTCATTATCTCGTTGCCGCAACTCCAGCCGATGATGGAGGGGTGGTTGTAGTCGCGGGCGATCATCTCGGCGAGCCACTGTTTGGTGAGGGGATTATCGGCTAGGACTTGTGGATCATCTTTGCCCCAGACTGGAATCTCCGCGATGATCATCATGCCTTTTTCATCGAGGTAGTCTTGCAGGTTGGGCGCCTGGGGACTGTGCATGAGGCGGGAGAAAACCGCGCCTGATTGCTTCATGAGATCAACGTCCTTGCGCACGATATCGTCCGTCTCGGTGTTGCCGGTCTGGTTGCTGTCGCTCACGCGGTTGAAACCCGGCACGCGGATGCGTTCGCCGTTGAGATAAAGGCCGTCGGCGGTGAGCGCGACGTGGCGGATGCCGAAGCGATCTCGGCGGGCGTGGAGCGAGCGTTCGCCCACGGCGAGGGTGGTATAGGCGGCGTAGAGATTGGGCTGGTCGAAGTGCCAGAGTGAGACCTGCGCTTTCGTGAGGTCTATCTGAGCCGTCACATCGAGAGTGCCGTGGGCGGGGACGATGGCGGGAATTGTCGGGCCGGCCACGACGAAGCGCTCCGCCTTTTCGCCCGCGCCGACCAGGCCGAGCGAGTAGATCGTGGGGGCAAGAGTGGCATCGAGGGGCTGGGCGGAGCTGTTGGCGATGCGCCAGGTGAGGAAAAGTCGCGCTGTGCCGGTGGACAGGTCGGGCTCGGAACGGATGTGCTGGTAAACGATGCGTCCCTCGGTGTTGGCCCGCAGGGTCACATCGCGGCTGATGCCGCCCCAGGCCCACCAGGCGCCGCGCCGGTAGGTGTTGTCGGCGCGCACGGTGAGGATGTTGGGTGCGTCGCGGCGCACCGCGTCGGTGATGTCGAATTCGAACGGCGTGTAGCCGCCGATGTGGGTGCCCAGGACCTTGCCGTTGAGTGTGACCTCGGCGTCGTGGTAAACGGCGTCGAAACAAAGGCGCAGGCGTGCGTCTTTTTCCCAATCGGCGGGCACCTCGAACTCGCGCTGATACCAGCCGGCTCCTTTGTGAGTGGCGAAGCGCGGGTCGAGATCCCAGTTGCCCGGCACCGGAAGATCAACCCACGGGGTCGGTGCATCCGATGCGGTGGTAGTGCCGGGCGCGGAGACACTGAAACGCCAGGTGCCATTGAGCGAGAGAGTGTCCTCGCCGGCCGTGGGCCCGGACCAGACGCCGGCCCGGGCAAGGCACGCGCTCAAGAGTGAAAAAAACAGAACTAAGCGGAGGGGCATCGAAGAGAGGGGCATTCGAAAACTTTGTCCTGTAAATCAGACACCAATCAATCAAAAATCCTCCGTCTCGGTCTTCGTTTCGGCGACACTGACTCGGGTGGGATGCACGCGTGCGGCTGGCCTGGGCGAGAAGAACGAAGAGCGTTTACTCCGGCTTTGATTCCTTCGAATCAAAAAATCTAAACCGACGTTTCAGCAGCCTGATTCATCTAGCTTTTCGCGCAGAAGGGGAATCACCTGAGTCCCGAGCAACTTGATGGCGTTCAACATGAGTGAATGCGGGAGTGAGGCGACGCTCATTTGGAAACTCACCCGGTCCACGCCGCCGAGGGAGGCACTCACCGCCAGGATTTTGGCCGCGACGGTGGCGGGGTTGCCGATGAGAAGCGCACCGGTGGGGCCGCACAAGGCACTGAAGTGAGCCCGGGTGACAGGCGGCCAACCGCGTTCACGTCCGATTTCGGTAAAGGCGCGCGCGTAGCCGGGGAAGAATTCGTCGGCGGCGCGTTGAATCGTATCGGCGACATACCCGAGCATGTGCAGACCAACGCGCAGTTGCTCGGGTGGGTGGCCCGCTTTCAGGCCGGCCCGACGGTAGAGATCCACCAAGGGACGGAAGCGGTGGGGTTCGCCGCCGATAATCGCAATCATCAAGGGAAGGCCCAGCTCGCCGGCGCGCACGAAGGAGGCCGGCGTGCCGCCCACGCCCAGCCAGATTGGAAGCTTGGTTTGCAAGGGGCGCGGGAAAACGCCCTGGCCCTCCAGCGCGGCGCGGTGCCGGCCCGACCAATGCACGTGGTTATCGGCACGGATTTTGAGGAGCAGATCGAGTTTTTCGGCGAACAGTGAGTCGTAGTCTTCCAGATCCAGTCCGAAGAGCGGGTAGGCTTCGACGAAGGAACCCCGTCCCGCGACGATCTCGGCCCGTCCCTGCGAGATGAGATCCAGCGTGGCGAATTGTTGGAAAACGCGAACGGGATCGTCGGCGCTGAGCACCGTGACGGCGCTGGTCAGGCGGATGCGCCGGGTGCGCGCTGCCGCCGCGCCGAGGATTACAGCGGGGGCGGCGTCGAGGAAATCGTGCCGGTGGTGCTCGCCGATGCCGAAGACATCGAGCCCGCTCTGGTCGGCAAGGGTGACCTCCTCGAGCAGGTGCTGGAAGCGCTCAAGCGGCGACGGGGTGATTCCGGTGACGGGATCGGGCCGGACGGCGACAAAACTATCTAGGCCAAGTTGCATGATCGTTGGAGAGGCGGTCAGGAAAGCGTCAAGGTGGGCGCGCTCCAAGACGAGTCAAACGCGGCGAGGTTCCGGCTAGGGTGGCGCGCGCGACGTGTTTTTCGCGTTTGGCGCGGGACGGAAAGCGGTGTGGGCTGGCCGGATGTTGCCGTTATGGGATAGCCAGCCGCACCGCCGCACGCCGGTGCTCACTTTTTTGCTCATCCTTGGATGCGCCGGAGTGTTTTGCTACGAAGTGATGCTTCTGGCGGAACCGAAAGGCAGCGCTGTGCTGGCGGGTTTTATCGGGGAGTTTGGCGTGGTGCCGAAGCGTCTGCTGAGCGGCTGGGCGGATCCCTTGCAGTGGCGCACCGTGGTGAGCGCGATGTTTCTGCACGGCGGGGTCGCGCATGTGGTGGGCAACTGCTGGTTCCTTTGGGTTTTTGGCAACAATGTGGAGGACCGGCTGGGGTTTTTCGGGTTCGGCCTGTTTTATGTTTTCGCCGGAGCGGTGGCGGCGCTGGCGCAGGTGCTGGCCGAACCGGGTTCGGCCGTGCCGATGATCGGGGCGAGCGGGGCGATTTCGGGTGTGCTGGGCGCGTATCTGGTTTTTTACCCAAAGGCGTGGGTCGTGGCGCTCGTGCCCTGGATTGTGCCGGTCCTGCCGGTGCCGGCGGTGGTGTTTTTGGTGCTCTGGTTTTTCGCGCAAACCTGGGCCGGGGTCGGCTCGCTCATGAGCGGCACGGCGGCGGCCGGCGGGGTGGCCTGGTGGGCGCACGCGGGAGGTTTTGTGGCCGGGGCGCTGGTGGCGATGCTGTTGCCGCGCGGGCGGCGGCGTTGAGCGGCGGGCGAGCGGTTCTTGGTTTGCTGAGGCCTTGTGTCCTTGTAAATCAGGGGGGGACCTTAAAGGGGACCGCCGCGTAAATTCGCTACAATCCGCAACAGTCCGAAAAGTGAATGCGCGCACACCTGAAGTTACGCAACTAGACACAAAAAAGCCCTTCCGAGCAGTGGAAGGGCTGAAATTGGGTGCAGGGGTTGGATTTGAACCAACGACCTTCAGGTTATGAGCCTGACGAGCTACCAGGCTGCTCCACCCTGCAACAAGTGAGGGGGCAGACCGTGCGGAGTAGATTATCTCTGTCAACGTCCATTTGGCGCAATTTCTCGGGATATTGCACGGCCTCGGCTTCTCCAACGGACGGGTCTATCAAGTTGCATCCCTTGTCCGTCGGTTTCAGCCTGACGGCCGTGGTTACTTTCTTTTCCATGCACCCGCTTCGCTTCTCTCCGATTGTCCTAGCCTGCGTGTTGCTCGGCGCCTGTCAGAGCGCGTCGGCAACGAAATCCCCGGCTTCGGGTGCCGCTTCCGGTCCGAGCGTGACTGCGCCGATCAACGAGTCCTGGGTGCGGACCGAGATTCACTGCGCGCTCGCTCCGCTCGATTCCGAAGGGCTTGGCCTCGCCGCCGCAGAAGGCACGTGGCGAACGTTTCTCGACGAGGAGGTCTCGCCGCGCTTTCCCGAGGGCTTCAGTGTGCTTGATGCCTACGGGCAGTGGCGCGAAGAAACCGGGTCAACTATTCTACGCGAACGCAGCAAGG
This sequence comes from Opitutaceae bacterium, assembly GCA_027488595.1. Taxonomy (GTDB): domain Bacteria; phylum Verrucomicrobiota; class Verrucomicrobiia; order Opitutales; family Opitutaceae; genus IMCC26134_A. Next base: position 8,682 of record JAIYBI010000574.1, read on the forward strand.
TGCTCGTGATCGTCTACGCCGACACCGCCGCCCGCCGGGCCGGGATCGAAGCCCTCTGCGCGGCCTTCAAGAAACGCACCGGTGAAAAAGGGGTGCTCGTTGTCACCACGCCGGTCACCGCACAAGTGCGGTAAGGTGTTGGGCGCGGCGCGCACAAAAAAGCCCCGGTCGTGGTGACCGGGGCTTTTGGCTTTTTAGAGTCTGTTGGTCGGGGTGCTGCGGAGCTTTAGGCGGCGACAAAGGCGATGCTGATGATCTCGACGCGCTCGCTCGGGGTGCTGCGCTCGGCACCGCCGGTGGGCACGGTGGCGATGGCTTCGAGGACCTCGTCACCTTTCACGAGCTGGCCGTAGGCGGTGTATTGTTTGTCGAGAAACTTGGCGTCGCCGTGGCAGATGAAGAACTGCGAGCCGGCGCTGTCCGGGCTGGCTGAGCGGGCGGCGGAGAGCACGCCGCGCACGTGGTTCTTTGAGTTGAACTCGGCCTTGATCTGATAGCCGGGACCGCCGGTGCCGGGCTGGCCGCTGGCGCCTTTCTTGGAGTTGGGGCAGCCGCCCTGGATCATGAAGCCCTTGATGATGCGGTGAAACGCGGTGCCGTCGTAGAAGCCTTTTTTCGCGAGCTTCTTGAAGTTCTCGACGTGGCCCGGAGCGACGTCCGGCCAGAATTCGAGGGTGAGGTCGCCCTTCGTGGTGGTGATAACAGCTAGTTCTTTGGTAGTGGTGCTCATGGTTGGGAAAACGTTCAGCACACCCACGCCGACCCGCGCGGGCAAGCCCGCACTATTTTAGGATTTAGCCGTTTAGGATTTAGGATTTCCATCCTGGGATGCCTTACTTCGACCACAACTCCACCACGCCGCTCTTCGAAACTGCGCGCGAGGCCTGGTTGCGGGTGCAGGCGGAGAACTGGCACAACCCCTCCAGCCCCACGCGCGCGGCGGCACGGGCGCGCATCCGGCTCGATTCTTATCACGAGGCGCTGGCGGTGCTGCTTGGCGGCGAGCCGGCGCATTATGTGTTTAACTCAGGCGCGACGGAGGGTGCCTACGCGGTGCTCGGGCACTGGGCGGCGCGCCTGCCGGCGACGGCGCGCATCGCGGTGGCCGCGACCGAGCACGCGTGCGTGCTGGCGGCGGCGGCGCGGTTTTTCGCGGGGCGCATTGACTGGCTGCAACACAACGCGGATGGCGTGGTCGCGGTGGCGGCGGTGCGAGCGGCGTTAACCGGCGGCGCGTCCGGCGTGGTGGTGATGGCGGCGAATAACGAGACCGGCGTCATTCAACCTTGGTCGGAAATCGCGGCGTTGTGTCGTGCGGCGGGCGGCGGCGCGGGGGTTCCTTATTTGTGCGATGCGACGCAGTGGCTCGGCAAATTACCGGGCGCGGGGCTCGGCTCGTGCGGTGCGTGGGTGATCGCGAGCGGGCACAAGTTTGGCGCGCCGAAGGGCGTGGGTTTTGTGAAAATGCCCGTCGCCGATCCAAATTTCAACACGCACGGCGGCGGTCTTCAGGAGGCGGGACATCGTGCGGGGACGGAGGATGTGGCGGGCATCGCCGCGCTCTCGGCGGCTTTGGTCGAGTGCGAGCAAAAGCACGTCGTCTGGGAATCGCAGCGGCTCGGCTGGCGCGAACGTTTTGAGCGCGAGCTGGTGGCCGCGCTGCCCGGCACGCGGATCGTCGCGGCGGGCGCGGACCGGCTGTGGAACACGGTGTTCGCTCTGATGCCCCACGGCGAACACGCGCGCTGGATCGCGCGGCTGGATAAGCGTGAGATTCAGGTCTCCACCGGAGCGGCCTGCACAACGGGAAAGGACGGGCCCTCGCACGTGCTGGCGTCGTTGGGCGTCGCGCCGGAAGAGGCGCGCCGTGCGCTGCGCATCAGCGCAGGGTGGGGGACCAGTGAGGCCGATTGGGCGGAGCTGCTCGCGGCGTTGCGCGAGGTGGCGGCGGAATTGAAGACGGCGTGAGCCGCGCGTCCTCGAACGGACGGGTCGCAGGGCGCTCCCCGTTGCGAAAAATCGAGCGTGACGGTATTGAGCACTCGAATACGTCTCCGGTTCACGGTGCCCCGGGACCGGCGGGGCCGACCGCGAAAAGGCAGTTCGTGCCGCGTGACGGCTCATGGAAGAAATAGACGTGGTCGGGTTGCAGGACCGCGCGATCCGCCGGCTTGAGCTCGGCCAGCCGCGCGACCCACTCGCGGTTATCCAAAAAGGTTTTCAGGACGCCCTGCCCCAAGTCGTAGAATCTGCACGGGAACGCCCAGAAGGAAGCCTCGACGCCGGATTCGAGCGGGTTCAAGCGCAAGTAAAACTGGTTGCGATGTTTGTCGCGAACGTCGGTGTAGGTAAAACGCGTGTCGCCGTTGCAGGTGACCCTTTGCGTGCCGGGGGCCGAGGTGTCCCAATCAGCCACGGCCTTGAGGTCGAGCTGGGCGACGTAGTTGAATTCCAATACGGGGGCGCGGGTCAGGGAGAGTGAACCCAAGGCGATCTCGCCACTCGCCCCGGGGTCTATGGGCAACTTTCTGGAAATGTAGCCCGAGGCGGAGAGTTTGAGATCATAAGGTATCGCCGAAAGTCCCTCGAAGCGAAAGGCGTCACCGGAGTTCAGGGTGAGCGTCTTGACCTTGGCCGAGATGTTTCCGCCCCGGTGGCCATGGTCGCGGTAAAGGTAGGCGGAGTTTGTGATGCCGAGCACGGCCTCGATTTGGACCGGGGTGGAAGACGCGGGGACGTCGAGTGCCACGTTTCCGGCCACGGAGCGGAGCCGCTCAGGTGAAGCGCGCGTGAAGGTTTGCGCTCCGACATCCCGCAGGGAGGGCAACACCTTCACGCCTTGATCAACTACCAGGGCGTCGTAGCCGTGCGCGTAAAAAATCAATTTCCGTCCGGGATAAACCGCCGTGGCGAAGCTCCCGTCTTTGCTGATCGGCGTCCGTGTGGCGACGATTACGCCGTCGGGCCGGACCAAGCTGCCGACCAGCACCTCACCTTCGCCGCGAAATACGGGGCGGTATTCGACCTTGATCTGTTTGGCGGCGAGGTAGCGCTGCAGAAGCTCGGGCGGGACTACAATGCTCTCGGACGGGGCGGGCTGATCTGGCTGATCGGCCGCTTTGTTTTTTCGAATCGGGAAGACGCCTGCCAGGGACTCAACGGTTCCGGCCGAGAGGCCGATGGCCAACGCTTTCGGGGCGGTCAATCTCAGCAGGTTACCCTTCGTTTTCCAGACCTTCGCACCACGGGTCAACTCGGTGTCCGGGTCGGTCATCGCCAGGAAAATGTCGGCATCGTGCCCGTTGGCCTCCGCATAGAACTTCATTTTAGTTCCGAGGTAGGTCCGGATTTTCCGCGCCATATCCGCCGCTTCTGGCGTGCTGTTGACCATGGCAGACGAAGCCGCGCCGCAAACGCCTTCTGCGGAGAAATAGATCTGATCCACGGCGGCGATCATGACCACGGAGCCACCCATGCCTTCGTTAACAAGACCTATGGTCGGAACGGAGAGGCTGTTAATCGTGTCGGCGATCTCAAGGGCTCCAGCGAGTTCGCCACCTTGAGAGTCGAAAGTAATGACGATGAATGGGGGCTTGGTGCTTTCGGCCTGCCGCAGCGCGCGGACGATCTTTTCTACTCCGGACTGTTTGAGCGCGCCCGAGATCTCGATCAAGGGAACACTGACGCCATCATATTCGACGACTTTAGTTTCGGTGCGCACGACACTCCCGAATGCCGGAAAAACGAACCCGATAAAAACGAGGGCGAGCGCCAGAGGGATTTTTTTCACAAGTTGAAAGGTGCAACGGCGATGCCGGGCGGGATGCAACACTTCTTTCATCGGGGCAATGCCTTCGAGATATCCAACGCGACGCTGCTCGCGGCGCTTCGCGAGGAGGCTGCGGAGTGGAAGGCGGCCTGCGCTGCGCGCCCCGCCGTAAAATCGCGGGCATGTGGCGACTGGCGCAAGCTCCTCGATGCACCTGTCGGTGCACCTCGGGTTTTGCGCATCGCCATCGATTCCGCGATCATGTGACGGCTCGTCGCCGCCAATCGTGTGTTCCGTGGCTCAATGCCCTGATGTTGCGCCGAGGTAGTTGCCGTAGCCGACGATGATGGTCGATACTACCAGCACGATCAGTCCGGCGGCGATCAAGCCGCGAGTGCGGGCGCTCACCCCGCGCCACTCGTGTAACCAGATTCCCCATACGGTGCTGAAAATAATGATTGTCGCCATGTGGAGTGTCCAACTTGAGAACTTCAGCTCGGCCCCCATTCGCGACTCTCCCATGCTGTAAAAGAAAAACTGGAGATACCACGCCACACCGCCGAGCGCGCAAAAGACCAGATTGGCCGCAACCGGCGCGCGTGTTCCGTCGGCCGCCTTGCCGGTGTATTCGGCAAAAGTTCCACGCTTGGCGTTCAGAAACAGGCACCACGCTAGATTCGTTGCCAAGCCTCCGAGGAGGATGACGACGAGCAAGGGCAACGCCGCCCAAAGCGTAGGCGTTCCCTGCGCGACCGCAGTCGCGATGACCGGCGAGCCGGCGCGGAACGCGAATGACATGCACGCGCTCAGCAAGCCGCACAGGCCCGCAATCACGAGTCCCTTGACCAATGAGAATTCGGCCACTGTCTCCCGCTTTTGCTCGTCGGTGATGTCCTTTTCCTTACCAAGGCCGGCGGCACCGCTGAAGACGATGCCGAGCAAGGAGACGCCGACACCCACCAGTGTCCAGCGTCCTGCGGGCGTGGCGGCGAGCGCCGCCAGTTTACCATCCCAAAGCGGAGGCACGAGAGTGCCGAAGGCGGCGCAAAATCCGAGCGCCACCGCATAGCCGAGGGCGATGCCGAGGTAGCGCATCGAGAGGCCGAAGGTGAGCCCGCCAACGCCCCAAAGCGCGCCAAGTAACCAAGCGTGAAACAAGGCATCGCGCGGCGCGGCGGACAGGATGGAGAAAGTCGCGGGCACGAGGATCAGCGCCGCCACGATGGGGGCCAGCAACCAGCTGAATACACCGCCGGTAATCCAGAACGTTTCCCAAGACCAGCCGCGCACGCGGCGGTAAGGCAGGTAGAAACTGGCGGCGGCGAGGCCGCCGATGGCGTGAAAAAGAACGCCGAGAACAGGATTGGAGTCGGGGGAGATATTCATGGTTTAGAAAGAGGCGATGGAGACCACTCAGCACACGCGGACGCATTCGAGCCCAAGGAGCGCGGCGAGTTTTTGGAGCTTGGGCATGATATGGCCTACGCCCACGGCACAGTGGTGGGCGGGGCCGTGGGAATTCCATTCATTGACGAAACGACGTGCGCCGATGGGGAAGCGATACCGGCTGTTGGTGTTTCCGATCTCGAGAATCGGGCCGGGCACGGACTCGCCCTCGGCTGCGAGGAGCTTGAGTTTGCCATCGCGGGTTTGGACGACGGAAAGAAGCGTCACGGGTCCGTGTTTGACCGACATCTCGACTGACAGGCCGCGACCAACCTTGCCGTGGTAGACCGAGAGCGGCCGGACCTTTGTCTTGCCCTCGGCGATGGCGAGGTGGCCGGGGCCGTCGTGACCCATGAGAACGACGTCATCGGTGAAATCCATCGCGTAGTATTCGGTGAACGAGCCGCCGACGCCGAAGCTGTCCATGATCTTCATGGCCTGGGCGTTCTTGATCTCGAGTTCGCCGGCGACGGGCACGCCGCGCGCGGTGAGGAGGGAGTTGCCGAGGATGATGGAGGAGATGGCGTCCTCGTTGTCCACGTTGCCCGTGCCCATGTAGTAGTAGGCGAGCGAGCCGAGCCGGTGTTCGGCGACGAGGCGGTCGAGCGCCACGGAGGTGCGAGCGGCGCGGGCGAGTTCGGGCTCCGAGCAATCCGGCTGCACAGCGAAGGCGGAGCGAAACTCGGCGATGCGAGCGGCGATCTGTGTCTCTGAAACCTCGCGACGCAGAGCGGCGAGTTCGTCCACTTCCACAATTTCGATGTGGCCGCCAAAGTGTGCGCATTGCTGGGTGAGGTCGGAGTAGATATCCAGCATGCCATTGTAGTAGTGGCCCATGACACCAAGGCGGTTGTGTTCCATCACATGGGCGACGCGGGCGGCGTCGATCCAGGCATCGATCTCAGACCATGCCGCCGGGTCTTCGGGCAGCATTCCGGTGACCTGGTGAAACGCGATACCACAGCGGTTGAAGACATTGGCGATCTCTGGCACCGGGCACGCGCCACAGTGAGCGAGCCATTCACCGGTCATGGCGGTGCGGTCTCCCATGCGGTTGAAAGTTGCGTAGTCGAGTGCCGCGGCGGGCTGGAGGTTGAGGATAATGACGGGCACCTTGGCGCGTCGCACCACGGGGAGGACGGTCGAGGAGAGCGCGTAGGTGGTGACGTGGAGGAAAATGAGGTCCACGTCGGCGGCGCGGAAATCATGGCCGGCTCGGAGCGCCTTTTCGGGATTGTCGATCAGGCCGAG
>JAIYBI010000206.1 GCA_027488595.1 Opitutaceae bacterium
GGCCGCTCGGAGCTGCCGGAGCGGGTGGCTTGGGGGCGGCGGCCACTGGGCGGGGCAGAGGAGGAGAGAAAGGGGCGGAGGCGGCGGGCGGGCGGCTCGGGGTTGCGACGGAGGCCGGCGAGGGTGAGGGCCTCGGAGCGGGCGGCGCAAACGCTGTAACAGGCGGACGCAAAGGGGCGGAAGCGACGGACGGAGTCGGCGAGGGCGTGCTTGGCGGGCGCACACCCGGGGTTACGAGCGGTGCGTTTGGGCGGGGCGCGCTGAAGGGAGCGCTTGGGCCTCCGGCGGGGACACTCGGGCGAGAAAGGGCGGGAACGGAAGGCGGGCGCGAAATGGACGGCGGAGCTGATACGGGCAAGGGTGGAGGAGCAGAGGGGCGGGACACGCCGTGGCTGGGCGACGAGGGTGCGGGTGGGGGCGTGGCGGTCACGCTTGCCGAAACTGCTGGCAAGGGCGACTGAGACCCGGCCTGGGCATCGGCGGCGAGGCGGGCGGCCGTCTCGCTGCGCTCGCGGACGACATCATCTGCGGATTTTACCATCGGGCCGGCTGGTCCCTTCGCATGAGGCTTGGCAACCTCGACCGCCGGGGCGTTCGCGGGCGCAGCTGGCGCAACACTTGACGCAGCGACGGCAGGCTCGGAGGGCTTGTGGGGGAACTCCAATTCCAAGGCCTCGGCCGAGATGTTATCCACGGTGCTCGAGGCGGTCTTCACGTCATAGTTACGTGCCTTCAACAAGGATATCAGATCCTTGTTTTCCATACCTAGTTTCTTGGCAAGTTCGTGGACGCGGATACTCATTAAATACGGATGACGGTGATGGGAGATTACAGGCTGTTTAGCGCGACTGTCGTTTAAGGAGGGGCGAAGCGTTTACGCTCCGGTGACCTGAGTGATGATCGAGGCGGCTTCCTCGGCGGTGAAACCGGAGTCCACCAGATCTTCCACCGCGACGCCCTCGAAGGCGGCGGGGGAATTGATGCCGATGGCGACGAGGCGTTCAGCAATCGCTTTCTCCAGTTTGAAAGTCGTGACGAGTGAGCTGACGGCCTGGCTGCGCGGGTCAACGGTCTCGACCTTGAACTCCTCGATATCAATGCGCCAGCCGATCAAGCGCGAGGTAAGCCGGGCATTCTGGCCCTTCTTGCCGATGGCGATGGCAAGATCATCGGTCGCGACGCGCAGCAGGATGCGTTTGGAACGCTCATCGAGAACAATTTCCCGGGGCACGGCGGGCTTCAATGCTTCGAGCACCATCTGCTTCGGGTCGGCGAACCAGTTGATGATGTCCACTTTCTCGCCGTTGAGCTCGCGGACGATGGTTTTGACGCGAGCTCCGCGTGCGCCCACGCAGGCGCCGACAGGGTCAACCTTGGGGTCGGCGCTGGTGACGGCGATCTTGGTGCGGTAACCCGGCTCACGGGCGAAAGCCTCGATCTTGACCGTGCCGTCGGCGATCTCGCCCACCTCGACCTCGAAGAGGCGGCGCACGAACTTCGGGCTGCCGCGGCTGAGAACCAATTCGGGGCCGCGCGCGCTGGTCTCGATGGCGAGCAACAAACAGCGGATACGGTCCCCGGCTTGATACTCTTCGCCGGGAACTTGCTCGCGACCGGGCAGCACGGCCTCGGACTTGCCGAGATCAATAAAGATATCGCTGCGCTCTTTGCGGCGCACGGTGCCGGTGACGATGTTGCCGACCATGTCTTTGAAGTCGTCGTAAATGCGGTCTTTCTCGAATTGACGCAGCTTCTGCATCACGGCCTGGCGGGCGGTTTGTGCGGCGATGCGACCGAGGTCGGCGGGATTGATTTCCTTCTCGATCACTTCGCCGATGAGTGCGCCGGCCTTTAGCGCCTGCGCCTTTTCGACATGGATCTCGATCTTGGGGTCGCTGACCGAGTCCACCACCTTCAGCAAGGCCCACGCTTTGAGCTGGCCGTTGCGCGGATTGATTTCGATTTTAATGTCCTGGCCGGAGTTTACGCCTTTCAGCGCGGCGGATTTGATGGCATTGACGATCGCGGCGATCATGTCGGCGCGCGCGATGCCCCTTTCCTTCTCCATGTATTCGAGGACGGTGAGTATTTCGCTGCTCATTAGGTTCGGATGTTAAGAAAAAAAAAGTGGGCCAAAGGGCCCACTAGGCGGACAGTGAACTAATTAACCAAAGGTGGAGTTAGCAACCCCAGCAAAACGGTGTCAAGTCCCGCGCCCTCAGTTCGCTCACAGAAATCGTGATCACCGATTTGCAAGCGTGACCAGCCATCCCAAAAGACCCTGCAGGTCGCCTTGCCGCACCACTGTGCGCTCCGTTCGCGTAGGCGTGCCGACCCCAAACTCCCGTGCCAAACGCACGAGCTCCGCCGGAGCGTCGCCGATCGCCCAACTCTGCCAGCAGCGTTGCAAAACCACCGCCCGCGACGCCGTGTCCGCGTCCATTTCAGGGGCGGATCCCTCGACATCCGCAGCCAAAAGCGGGAGCGCGGCGTCGCACCACCAAGTGTCGAATCGCGTGCCTCCGAGTTCGCCGGCGCAGATTTCATCCATTATCCATTCGCGCAACGCCGCGTGCCGGGCCTGGGCTCCGGCGGCTTCGGTGCGCGCGACCAAGGCGGTGCCGAGTGCCTTCAGCACCTCGGGCCAATCCGGACGGGCCGCGACCCACCGGGCGTATTGGGTGAGGCGGCGCCGGGGGAGATTAGCCGGCCGCACGCCGCCCTGGCGCCAGGCACCCTCCTGCGAGCGCAGCGCGAGTTCTGCCATGGGCTCGCCGATCAAGCGCCAGCTTGCGAGTGGGAATTCCTCAGCCACTGCGAGCATCGGCTCGCGGTTTGGCCGGTAACCGAGCACCTCCAGAGCCGTCTGATGACAGGCACCCTCCCAGCCCAGAAGTTGGATGCGGCGGCGGGCGAGTTGGGTTTTCGCCGCCCAGCGCCGTGTGGAGTAATGCGCGACAGCCTCCGCAAGTTTATCAACCGATACTTGCGCGAGTGCGGTGCGGAGCTGACTGAAGGGCCGCCCGGCGATCCCCTCCACTGCCGCTTCCTCGGCGTAGGCCTCGATGTCTTTCTCCAATAGCGGCAAGAGCTCCAAGATAGGAATCTGCGCGCCTGCCATTCCCTCCGTAAAAGCCCGCGGAGCGGGGAAAAGCACTACGTGTAATCTTACGCCGGCATACGCTTCGTCGCGGGCGTGGCCATGGGCATCCCAGTCCTGCGCCCGGAGGTGAACTTCGATGTCTCCGCGCACCGTTTCGCCTGCCGGGCCGACGCCGCCGTTGGATTCGATAACGAATTCGGCATCGCGAAAATCCGGGCCGGCGAGGCGGTTCCAGCGACCTCGTTTTTTCAAGCGCAGCGCCCGGCCGTCGCGCAGGCGCAGAGTGGTGGCGTCGAACTCGCCCCGCAACCAGATTTGCTGCAGCAAAAGCTCCGAAAAACTGAAGGCACCGTGCAGGCCGGTCAACTCGGCCACTGCATCAGCGGATTCGGGTTTGGCGAAGTCGTATCGGGCGCTCATGGACGGCCTCCATTCGCTCTCCAAGTCTTGCCCGAATCGGCGTTTTGCGCCGCCACCGACCGACGAATGCGTATATCCTGAGCGTTGATACGCTCGGCCAGGTCCCCCGGCGAGCACCAGGCCGCGCCGGCCGCCTCCACCGTGCTGCGCTCGGCTTGGTCCGCCGTGACGACCAGACATGCCGAAGGGTCGGCCGCCTTGGAAACCAGTTGTTCGATCACGTCATCCGCCGTCGTGCCCGCCGGGGTGAAGATGCAGGCGAAGTCCGCCGCGCCGCCGACCGGCTCGAACTGGATCGCGTCGCCGCGACCATCGAAGACCACCGTCACCCGCCAGCCGGCGCCGTCGTGCAGCGGAGCGATGCGTCTTATCAAGAGAGTGCGCGCCGATTCGCGGTCGCGCCGAACGAGCGCCTTGGTTTCCGGCCAGGCATGGACCACATTAGATCCATCAACGATGAGGTGGGTGGTTGCGCACATGCGTCGGGTGGCGGGTTGGTCGCCCGACATTTCGGCGGGGGAGTGGGCCGGGCGCAATGCCGGATGCACTTGCCCACGTTGGGTAATCGGCCACGATGTTCGCTTTATGCAACCTGCCGCCTTCGGAAAACTCATCGGCTCGATAATCATCATCCTGGTTTTGGTGATCGCCGCCTCCCAATCCACCTACGTCGTCGAGCCTGGCACGCGCGGTGTCCTTGTGACGCTGGGCAAAGTCAACCCCGGCGTGCTGACCGAGGGCTTTGGCACCAAGTCGCCTTTCATCTCCCATGTGCAAGTCGTGGCGGTGCGCCAGCAGACCAGCGAGCTCGATGCCGAGTGTTACTCTTCGGATTTGCAGCAGGTCACCGTGCGGCTGCGCGTTCTCTACCGGATTCCTGAGTCCTCGGTGGTTAAAATCTATCAGGAATATGCGGGCGAGCCCTTCGATAGTCTCATCGCCCCGCGCGTCCAGGAGGCGCTGAAGGAAGTCACCGCCCAGCAGAGCGCGGAGCAGATCGTCAAGCAGCGTGAGTTGATCAAGACCCAGGCGGTCAACTCGGCGCGCGAGAAGGTCGGGGATATTCTTCTGATCGAAGACATCGTGCTGGAAAACATCACGCTCTCGAAGGAACTCGAGGCAGCGATCGAGTCCAAGATGGTGCAGGAACAGGAGGCCGCCAAGGCGCGCTTCACCCAGCAAAAATCTGAAATCGAAGCCAGCACCGCCATCATCAAGGCGAAGGGCGAGGCCGAGGCCATCCGTATTCGCGGCGAGGCGCTGCGCGACACCCCCGGTCTGATTCAACTCCAAATCGTGGAAAAGTGGGACGGCCGTGCGCCGCTCGTGATCGGCGGCAGTGCCGGCGAGAGCGGCGGGGCCAACTTTATCCTCCCGCTCGGAGAGGCCGCCCGTTCGCCCGCCAATGCGCCGGCTTCGGTCGTCCGCCCGCGCTGAGATTTACGTTACTCAAAGAATCCGCAAAGATGCCGCGCGAGCGCCCAATAAAAAACGTGACTCCGCCCGATCCGGGCCGCGCCCGCATCATTTCGTTGATCGTGCTGGGCCTGATTGTGGTGTTACTGTGCGTGCTGTTCCCGCGCGTATTGGCGTTCACGGAGCTGGCCGCACGCGAGCTGCGTTACTTCTGGTGGCTGGTGCTGCTGGTGGCACTCGGGACGTATTTCTTTTTTTTCTTCGGGCGGAAGAAGGATTGAGAGCTGGATAAGCGGGGGCGAGGTTCACCAAAGTCGCTTGCGGGCAAACGCGTGACCGGAACCGGATTTGAGGTATCGCTCGAAAGCCATTGCCTGCGCCTTGGTCGAGAATGCGAGGTAGGTGTTTAGCTTCCACGGTCGGTGCGTGGCAGTGCTGGGATTCTTACCTGTGTTGTGGTCGACGATACGCTGCTTCAGATCCTCTGTGTAGCCGACATACCTTTCCCTAATTTTTGACAGGCTCTCGATAAGGTAAACGTAATGCATAAGGTGCGGTTCAAAATTGATGGCAACGGGGCGAAGGAGAAAATCAAACGCGGGTGGCCCTGCTACGCTAAAGCTTCGCAGGGCATCCTTCGCGGTTGGCGTGCATTTGGGATAAACAAGAACGCGAAATTCGCCGGGGCAACGCCATCCGTAGCCCTTGGGGCGAAGGATGGCGGAAGGGGAGGGATTCGAACCCCCGGAACGTCAAATCCCGAGGGAGTGTTCGTCTATCATTCGTGGGGCATCTTCAAAAACTTCGGAAAACTGTAGTGGACGTTGTTACGTTTGTTGTTACTTATACCTGGACTAGAACCTATGGCCTCGCTCCGCAAACACCCTCGTTCCCCGTATTGGTTCGCCTGTTACAACCTCCCCGACGGCCGGCGCACTCAACGCAGCACCAAGCAGACCGATCGCCGCAAAGCCGAGCGCATCGCCAACGCTTGGGAGGACGTCGCACGACAGTGCGCCAGCAGCGCGCAGTTCAAACGCGTGCTTTCGGACATTCACAAAGTCATTCACGGCGA
>JAIYBI010000220.1 GCA_027488595.1 Opitutaceae bacterium
CCTCCAGGCCCGCCGTCTCGCCACCCCTGAATCCCCGCTCCTAGCCTACGAGGAACTCCTCACGCTGGAGGGCACCGCCGCCACCGATCTCTCCGCGCTTGCCGACCTGACGAAGACTTACCTTGAGCGCCCCGCCTCCCCCTCACGCCCGCCGCTCGGCTTCAACGAAGACCTAGCCCGCGCCCTCACCGACCGCGAAGCCCTGGGCGATTCAGCCATTCCGCCCAACCACCCCATCCTGCGCGACGGCCAGCTCATCGACCGCTGGGGCACCCCGTGGCAAGTCCACCCGCTCTCCGCCGACGCGATCCAACTCCGCAGCGCCGGCCCCGACCGCAAACTCTACACTCCCGACGACCTCGTCACGCCGTGACAGCGAGGCTTGGGCTCTTGGGCATGAGCTCTCAAACTGTGTCGTCACATCCCCGATCAAGCACGTCCTGCTGTCGGGGTTCACCCACCGCAACGCGACTCACACCGGTTTTCTACGGGTCCTAAACTCCAATCGGGAATCTGCGCGGGACTACGGCAGAAATTCCCGCGCCTTGAGCCAGCGCAGAAGCTCGGCATCCCAGGGCGGAGCGGGTTTTCCGGGGCCGGGCAGGCCCATGCCGTGTCCGCCCTTTTCGTATACATGCAATTCGAAAGGAACCCCGGCTTGGGCGAGGGCCGAAGCGAAGAGGAGGGAGTTTTGGACCGGCACGGCTCGATCTGCGGTGGTGTGCCAGAGGAAAGTCGGCGGGGTCTCTTTCGTCACGTGGAGTTCGTTGGAAAGCTGGTGCAGCAGCTCGGCTGGGGGATTTCCGCCGAGGAGCTTATTGAAGGAGCCCCGATGCGCATACTCGCCGCTGGAAATAACCGGGTAGCAAAGCACGCCAAGGTCGGGCCGCGAACTCTCACGCTCGATGGGATCGGTCGCGTCCGGCCGCCCGGCATCGTTAGAGACGAGTAACGTCGAGGCGAGGTGACCTCCTGCGGAAGAGCCGATGATTCCAACGCGGGCGGGGTCGCGTCCATCACGGCGCGCCCAGGCGCGGACCGTTCGCAGCGCACGCGCCGCATCCCCGAGCATGATGGGGTGCCGGTAGCCGGATGTTCCGAGGCGATACTTTAGCACGTAGGCGGCGATGCCCTGCGTGGCCATCCACTTGGCATAGCCCTCGCCTTCGTGGTTTGCCAGCGTGCCATATCCCCCACCGGGGAGGACGACGAAACTCGCGCCGTTGGATTTTCCCTCCGCTGGCAAATAGGCGGTGAGGGTCGGAACATCCTTCGCGTCCGAGCCAAGCGCGCCGGGCGCTCCCTCTGACCAGAGGGGCAAGGCCTCGGCAAACACGCCGGGAAGCATGGCAAAACAGGCGACGACGATACGAATGGGTAGTTTCATAGAGGTGTCTCCAAGGCCGTTTCGCCGGAGTTTTCAAAAAGTGGCCACGATGGGTGCAGCTTTCCGCACCGGGGGTTATTTGGTGTCATAAAACTCCTTCATCACCCGCCAGGCCATTTTGCGCTGGCCCTGGTCGGAGACGAGGCCCTTGCGGTTCCAGCCGTTCTGATAGGTCTGGTGGCAGCGGTAGGGCGAGCGGAAGTCGAACAGCACCCAGGGCGTGGTGCCGCGCAAGTTGGGAATGTTGCGAAACATTTCGAGATTCCGGCGGTAAACCGCAGCCTGATAGTCCTCACTCCACTCGTGGGCGACGTCATCCGGTCCGCGCTTCCCCAAAAGGGCCTCGGCGCCGAATTCGGAAAAGATCAACGGCTTGCCGTCCGCCACCTCCCATTTGATCCGGTTTGGTTCCACGGGAAACGGTTGATACCAGCCCAGGTATTTGTTCACGCCGACCACATCCACCGCGTCGGCGAGTTTGTCCACGAGGCGGAACGTGGAGGTTTCCTTGTCATAGCGGGGATTGTCGAAGGCGGCGCCGACCAGACGGGTTCCGTCGAGTTGGTGGCAGAGCTCGACGAGCCCGGTCAGCATTTTGTCCCGGTCGTCGGAGGGCTTCGTTTCATTGGCGATGCTCCAGATGATCACCGCGGCGCGGTTCTTATCGCGGTAGATCATGTCGCGGAGCATTTTTTCCGCCTTCTTGAAAATCTCCGGATTGGTGAAATCTATACCCTGCCAAATCGGGATCTCCTCCCAGATAAGGAAGCCCATCTTTTCCGCGGCGCGCACGATGTGCTCATTCTGCGGGTAGTGGGAGGTGCGAATGAAATTGCAGCCGAGCGCCTTCACCTCGCTGAGGATCATGGCGGCGTCGGCCTCCGAATGGGCGCGCCCGAGACGCTGGGGAATTTCCTCGTGGAAGTTCACGCCCTTGAGAAAGACCGGTTTGCCGTTGAGCAGGATCTCGGTGCCCTTCACCGCGATCGTGCGGAAGCCGATCTCGTCGGTGATGCGGTCCTGGCCGGTGGAGAGTGTCACCGGGTAAAGCTTCGGATTGCCCGGGGTCCAGAGTTCCGGGCTTGCCGCGATTTCGAAGGACGCGAACCCCTTGGCGTCGGTGGTCAGGGCTTGGCGCGTGTCCAGTCCCCCGATCGTGAGCACAAGCTCCTGCGGAGAGCGTGCGCCCTCGAGTTGGACGTATCCGGCTATACCGCCCCCGCCCCTCTTGAGCTCCACTTTGTAATCGCGGATGTGCACCTCCGGCCGGTTGATGAAAAAGACGTCGCGCAAGATGCCGCCGTAGTTCCACCAGTCGAAGTTCATCGCCGGGATGCCGTCCGGCCGCCGCTCGTTATTCACCAGCACGACCAAGTCGTTCGCGCCGTCCTTGACCTGCCCGGTGATGTCGAACTGGAAAGGCGTGAAGCCGCCCTCGTGCCGGCCCACCTCGAGGCCATTGAGCCACACTTTCGTTTCGTAGCTGACCCCGGCGAAGTAGAGGAATTGCCGCCGGCCGTCTTTCTTTTCCGCCTCAAAAGTTCGCTGATACCAGATGTTGCCCTCGTAGTATTTCAGCTCGGGCGTCTGTGAGTTGAAGTCGCCGGGCACATCGAGCCGCAGGCCGTGGTCGAACGAATACTCAAAGAACTCGGTGTTTTTCTGCGGCTTGCGATTCTGATAGAACTTCATCGCCTCTCCCCGGCTGAAGGGGTCAATGATGGCGTTCCATTTCCCGTTCAGTGAAACGGCGTCCGGGCAGTCGTAAGGGTTCATCATGAAAGTCTGGGCGATGAGATTCATGGTTAGGGAGAGGAAAAGGGCGACAAAGGAGGGGGTTTTCAATGGCTTGTTTGGTTTAAGTCTTACGATAAAAACAAAGAACACGAAACGCACAAACATGGAGCGTGCCGCTCTCGTCGAGCCATCGAAAGTGTGAGTCGCCCGAGCAGAATGAAGGCCTAGCGCTCAGTTCTTGGATTGTCCATTCCGGAGCGGGCAGTGCCGGGGCTCCCGACGCACCAAGGGTTTTTGTCCGCAGCCACCGCCGGCGCAGACGACCGAACCCCGGGATAAAACTTGTGGTGACCTGAAACAACGCATTCCCGCGCCCAAAAATGCGTCTCGCTTCTGCCGTGCCGCCGCGATTGCCAGACTTCTCTCGAGCCCAGATGCGCAAAGACAAAGAGGGTGCAAAGCCCTAAAAATAAAATGAACCCTCACCGATCTCCGCGTCTTCGCGTTATAGTCTGAACTATACGGTCGATTGGTATCAATCCTCCAGCTCCACGTTCCAGTAGGCGAGGTCGAGGAAGTCCTTCCAGCGTTCACGTTGCTGGGTATTCAACACGAGCGAGATTACCGGACGCCACTTCGGGCGGACCGGCTTGCAGATGAGGCGCATGTGGGCCTCGTGCGGGAGGCGGTTCGCCTTGCGCGAATTGCACTTGATGCAGGAGCACACGATGTTCTCCCACGTCGTTTTGCCGCCTCGATCGCGCGGGATGACGTGATCAAGATTCAACTCCTCGCGGGGGAAAGTTCTGCCGCAATACTGGCAGAGATCCTTGTCGCGCGCGAAGACGTTGCTGCGCGTGAGCTTGAGTTCCTTGCTCGGGAGTTTGTCGAAAAACGTAAGCAAAATGACGCGCGGCATCCGGATTGTGATGCGCGGCGTATGCACGGCATCAATCTGTTCCATGGGCGGATTCGCGCGGGAGAAATCCATCCAATCCATGAACGAGAAAACCCGGAAATCATCAACGTGATGGTGGATAACCGACGCGTGGCCCCGCGAGAGCAGGGCAAAGGCGCGTTTCGCGCAAATGACGTTCACCGCCTGCCACAGGCGATTTAACACCAACACCGGTTGATCGAGGACGAACTCCATGTTGGGCCCTACTTGCTGGGGCTCGACCACCCCGCTGTCAAGTCGCAGCCCTGTCACGAAACAGTCACAGTGCCGATGCCTCGGAGAACCGGACCCTTGGCCCTTGTCTCTCTTTTTCGCCCGCCGCACTGTGAACCCTCGCATGGTGCCTAACGAACCTAGACCCGAACTCCGCCGCACCAGTCTCTGGAGTGACTTGCTGGTAATCGGGTTGTTCGCCGCCACGCTTCTAGGCGCACTGAATGTCGAGGCGGAGTGGCGCGCGCCGCTCACCGCCGCCGCACCGATTGATCTCTCGCCCTCCGTCTTGCCGCTCTACGCGCTCTATTCGCTGGCGCGGAGCTGGCTCGCCTACGGCCTGTCGTTAGTTTTCACCATCCTGATCGCCTCCTGGGCTTTCTACGACTTGCGCGCCCGCCGCCTAATCCTGCCGGCCCTCGATGTGCTCCAAAGCATTCCGGTGCTGGGTTTCCTGCCCGGTCTGGTTCTCGCGCTGGTGGCGATTTTTCCCCACAACAACGTCGGCCTGGAACTGGCATGCATCGTGATGATTTTCACCGGACAGGTCTGGAACATGGCTTTCAGCTATTACGACTCGCTGCAAGGCGTGCCCGCCGAGCATCGCAACCTCGCCCGCCTCTACGATTTCTCCGGCTGGCAGCGCTTCTGGCGGGTGGAGCTGCCTTTCGGAACCCAGAGCCTGGTTTACAACAGCATGGTCTCCATGGCCGGCGGCTGGTTTTTCCTGAGCATCACCGAGGCCTTCCAACTCGGTGACCAAGATTTCCGCCTGCCGGGCATAGGCTCCTACATGAGCGTGGCCATCGCGCAGGGCAACGTGCCGGCCCAGATCTACGGTGTCATCGCGATGGGCGTAGTAATCGTCACCGTGGATCGTCTCATCTGGTGGCCTCTCGTGCGCTGGTCGAAAAAGTTTAACCTCGATGACTTCGCAGGCAGCAGCTCCGGAGATTCCGGCCCGGGCAAGGTGGCGCTTTGGCTGGCGCGTTCCGCTTCGCTGCAACGCATTTCCCTCGCATGGAACACGCTTACCAACGCACTCCTTCGCCGCCGCCACGCACCTCACGCAGTGGACGATTCCGCTTCGGCGACACGTGGTCCCTCCCGCTTTTGGCGCTGGGTTGCAAACATAGCGTTTGCCCTCCTTCTCGCGCTGGGCGGCTACGCGGTCGTCCGCCTGGGGCTGCTCATTGCCAAACTCGACGTCGTGGACTGGCTGGAGATCGCGACCAGCACCAGCTACACCACCTTGCGGGTCTTTGCCGCGCTCGCCTTCAGCGTCCTGTGGGCCGTGCCAGTGGGCGTGTGGCTGGGCCTGAATCCCGCCTACGCCCGGCGACTCCAGCCTTTCATCCAGTTCGCCGCCTCCTTCCCCGCCCCGATGATTTACCCTTGGGTCCTCACCCTCGTCGCAGCGGTGGGCGGCACGCTGGGCTGGGGCGCGATCCCGCTGATCGTGCTCGGCACCCAGTGGTATGTGCTCTTCAACGTCGTCTCCGCCGCCTCCGCCATCCCGAACGATGTGCGCAGTTGCGCGGCCATCATGGGGCTTTCCGGTGTGCGCCGGTGGACACGCTATCTCCTGCCGGCCATCGCGCCCGGTCTTGTCACCGGCTGCATCACCGCCGCCGGTGGAGCGTGGAACGCCACCATCGTCGCCGAATACGTCCGCTCCGGCAACAGCCTCGTGCAAACCACCGGCCTCGGGGCCTACATCAGCCGCGCCACCAACGCCGGCGACTACCCGCAGCTCGCCGCCGGGGTCATCGTGATGGCCGTGCTGGTTGTTCTCATCAACCGTCTCGTCTGGAAAAAACTCCAGGCCCTCGCCAACGAGCGCTGTCGCTTCGGTTGAACTCCTCTCCGCCACCTCCGCCTTTCACCGCCATGTCCCCGCCAGCCCCCATCCTCTCGCTCCGCCACGTCAGCCACGAATACGGCACCGGGGCCAACCGCGACCTCGTGCTCTCCGACATCAGCCTCGACGTCACTGCCAATGATGTCGTCGCTCTCCTCGGCCCCTCTGGCTGCGGAAAATCCACCCTCATGCGTATGCTCACCGGCCTCATCACGCCGTCCAAGGGCGAGGTGTTCCATCATGGCACACCCTTGCACGGCATCGCCGCCGGCGTGGCGATGGTGTTCCAGAATTTCGCTCTCTTCCCGTGGCTGACCGTGCGCGGCAACGTGCTCCTCGCCGTCGAGCACCTGCCGCCCGCCGAGCGCGATGCGAAGGTGGACCGCATTCTCGCCACCGTGGGTCTGGGCGCCTACGAAAGCACCTACCCGCGCGAGCTCTCCGGCGGCATGAAACAGCGCGTCGGCATCGCCCGCGCCCTTGTCGCCTCGCCAGAGGTGCTGTGCATGGACGAGCCTTTCAGCGCCCTCGACGTGCTCACCGCCGAGACGCTCCGCAACGAACTGGCCCGGCTCCTTACCGACAAAACCAACCCGCTGCGCACGATGATTCTCGTGACGCACAACATTGACGAGGCGGTGGAGCTCGCCACCCGCATCGTCGTGCTCGCCGCCAACCCCGGACGGGTTGACCAGATCGTCGCCAACCCCCTGCCCTACCCCCGCGATTCCAAATCGCCCGCTTTCGCCGCGGCGGTCGAAAATCTGCACCGTATCCTCACCCACACTACACTGCCCGACGCTCCCGCCGGCGCGGCCGACACCGGAAAGGTGATCATACCCGTGGATGAGACCCACCACCGCATCGCCCCGGTGACCATCCCTGCGGTCAATGCCGGAGAGGTCCTCGGCTTGCTCGCACGGTTGCCCGCCGAGGCGATAGATATCTTCGACATCGCCGAGCGACTCGGCCGTGACTTCGGGTCGGTGGTGAACCTTGTCAAAGCCGCCGAACTCCTCGAACTCGTGCGCACTCCGGGTCAGGATGTGCTTATCACCGACTTCGGCCGCCAGGTGCTCGCCGCCTCCACTCTCGACCAGAAGAAACTGCTGCGCGAAAAAATCCTGAAGCTAAAGATTTTCGAATTATTGATCCGCCTCATCAACGTGCAGGAGGACAAGACGCTCACCGATGACACTCTGCTGGCTGAGCTGCGCGCGCTCCTGCCGCATGAAAAGCCGCGCGTGATTTTCCGCACGCTGGTAAACTGGGGTCGTTTCGCGGAAATCATCCAGCACGACCAGCGGAGCCACCAGATGCGCCTCTTTACCCGCAAAGGCCCCCGCGTGCTAGTCGGGCCGGGCGCGAGCGGCGCGTAGGAAGTAGCGCAGGGGTCCAACCTGCCCGCCGAAGAAGACTGGAGGTCTGCGCTACCTTCCCAGGCGCGCGATCAGCGCCTCTATCAACGCGTCCAGACTTGGCCGGGCCGCGACAAAGTCCGGCTTCATGCCGAGCTCTTCCAGGCTTTCGCTCGTCTGCGCGCCGATACTGCCGACCAGCGGCTTGCGCGCGGTAGCGGCGAGTTTGAGCGAGTCCCCTTGCGAGTGGTAGGACTCGGCCGCGGAGGAACTCGCGAACAGGATCGCGTCCGCCCCGTGCTGGCGAAAATCGTCTGCGACAGGGTCGTCGGTGAGGTCCGTTTTCTCGGTTTTGTAGATCTGCAGGCGGTCCACGATGGCGCGTCCGGCCTCCAGTTTCTTGATGAGTTTATCCCGGTTCAGATTCCCGGTGACGACGATGACCTTGGCGCTATCGAGACTGCCGGTCTCGATCAAGGCGTCGGCGAGGGAGGCGCCGGTGGCAGTTTCGGGCATGCACTCCACCTTGATGTGGTAACGCTCGATCTCGCGCGCGGTGGCCTTGCCGACGCAGGCAAAACGCAGCAAGCCGAGGGCGCGGATATCCGGATAGCCCTTGAGAAAATCCTCAAAGAAGTAGCGCACCCCGTTCGCGCTCGTGAAGACGATCCAGTCATACATGCCCAGCTCGGCCAGGACCTCGACCAGACCATATTTATCCACGTCCTTTGAAATCGTGATCAGCGGCAGCTCCAACACCTCGGCCCCGAGGGCCTCCAACTTCTCGCGCAGTTCGCTGTTTTGGTCGCGGGTCCGGGTGATGGCGATACGCCGACCGAAGAGCGGCAGGCGCTCGAACCAGTCAATCGCCTCGTGGTCACGCACGACCTCGCCGACAAAAATGATCGCGGGCGCGGCCAATCCAGACCGCGCCACCTCGGCAGCGAGATTCGCAACCGTGCCGGTGACGCTGCGCTGGCGTCCAAGTGAGGCCCACTGGACCACGGCGGCGGGTGTGTTGGCGTCAAGTCCGCCGGCTTGGAGTTCAGAAAGGATAAACGCGAGGTTACCCATGCCCATGTAAATGGCGAAGGTGGTGTTCTTGAGCGCGCCGTAACTGCGCCAGTTGACCTGGGTTTCATTCTTCGTGGGGTCCTCGTGACCGGTGAGGAGCACCAAGGCGGTGCTGAGATTGCGATAGGTGAGCGGGATACCGGCGTAAGCCCCGGCGGCGAGCGCGGCGGTGACG
>JAIYBI010000512.1 GCA_027488595.1 Opitutaceae bacterium
CGGCGGCGAGAGCGAGGCCGGCGCCGAAGACGGCAAAACCCAGAATGGTGGGCGGAGCCCATTGGCCATTGAGCACGAGCAACACGCACGCACCGGAGAGCATCCAGCCGAGCCCGTCTCCGGTGCGGAGCAGACCGATCCAGGCGTTCCAGACGACGTGCAGGGCGAGCCAGCAGCGGTAGAGAATGAAGGCGAGCCCGAGCAGGGGGCCGAGCTCGAGCAGGATTTTGCTCCATTCACTCTCGGCGAGCAGGAAGGTGATTTTACCGGTGGTGTAGCGGGCGCCGACGTTGGAACCGAGACCGATGCCGTGACCGAAGGCAGGGGCTTCGGCGAGGACGTCAAACGCGGTGGAAAACTCGCCGAAGAACCGTTGCACGATGGTGCGGCTGATACCGCCACCCGCGACGGTGGAGTCGTCCCAACGCTGGGAAAACGCGGCGGTGAGTTCCTGATTGGCGGCGAATTGAAAGAAGATCAGCACCAGCACCACGGGAATGAAAACCGCACCGAGTTTGCGCACATCGCGGGCCACGGTGAGCAAACCGAAGACGACCACGATCAGCACGGAGAAAAGCAGACTGCGGCTGATGGAGATGGGCACGGCGATGACGATGGCGGCGGTCGCCGCGATCAGCAGCCGGCGTGAGTAAACACCACGGTTTATCCACCCATATATCACGAAGGCGCTCGCCAGCGGGAACCAAGCCATGGGGCCGGTGATGAAGGAGAAGGGGCCGGGAGGGCGGATTTTTCCGAGGGCTCCGCCGAGCTGGCCCACCTCGCCACTGCCGATGCCTTTGTTCAAAGGAGAGTTTGGACCGGCGCTGTATTGCAGCAACATCAGCACGGTAATGCCGAGGGTGAGCCAGAGCACCGCCCGACCGATCCTCAGCACGTCCGCGTGAGTGAGCGTCTGCGCCATCACGAAGATCAACGGCACGTGGAGGTAGTTGATGCGGAGACCGTAGAACGCGACCACGGGTGGAGTGCCTGCGATCAGGGCGAAACCCAGCGACACGACGGCGAAGCCCACCAAGGTCAGCACCGCTGGACGGAACGGGAAAACCCCCGATGAAAACGCGAGGGCGTAGATCATCAACACCACGGGGTCGCGCACGATGAGCAGCGGTTCGGCCAGGCCGGGAAGGAACCACTTGCGCAGGGCACCCTCGAGCACGAGCAGGAGGAAGTAGAGCCAGAGGAGCGGCTTTAGATAGGGGTTCACGTGGGTTCGGGAGTGCTGGCACGCATGTTTAACCGGGTGGAGATGGCGGCGATCATGCTTTTGGTGTAGCTGTCCCAAGTAAACTGCTGCGCGCGGCAGCGAGCGTGTTGCCCCATTGCCTGCCGGCGGTCCTCGTCAGCGGCAAGCCACGTCAGGCGCTCCGCAATCGCGGCGGCATCGCGGATGGGAACGATGAAACCATCGCGGCCCTCGCGAACAATGTCGGGCGCGGCGGTGTGCGGAGTCGCGATCACGGGCAAGCCGCACGCCATCGCCTCCAACAACACCAGTCCGAAGCCTTCGAATAGAGAGGGAAAAACGAAGGCGTGGTGGCGGCTCATCTCGGCAAGAATCTCACCGTGGGGCAGGCTCGGGATGTGGCGGTGCCGGCGGAGTCCGTTTGCGAGGGGAACGCAGGGTGCCGAGGACGGGACACCGATGAGGGTGAGTTCGAAGCCGGAGCCGAGGGCGGCGAGCGCATCGAGGAGGTAGCGCAGGCCCTTGCGCTGGCCGAGGGAGCCGACGAAGAGGACGCGCAAGGGATCGCCCGGGGTGCGGCGCGCGGGAGAGAGGCCGGGAGGGGGTGGAGGCGCGCCGTAGGGGACGACGACGATGTCGGCGGGGGCGGAGGGCAGCCCGGCGAGGGTGGAGCGGGTGAAGGAGGAGGCGACGAAGACGGTGTCGGCGAGGGCGAGCTCCTCGTCCTTGCGCGCGAGCTTGGCCGGGCTGTCGAGCAGGCCTTGGAGGGTGCCTGCCCATTCGGGGGAAAGCTCGGCCTCTTCGCCGAGGATGCGGCGGGCGGCGCGCCAGTGGCCGATGGGCAAGTCGTAGAAGCTTCGCAGGCCGAGGGCGCGCGCGGTTGCGAAAAGCCCGGCCGCGCCGTCCTCGTAGGCATAGACGGCGGTGAAGCGCGGGTGCTGTTTGCGCAGTCGGCGGGCCGCGGCTTGGTCGAGGTCGTTGTAGATGCGATCAATGGACAAGGGGCCGGTCTCGCGGACCGACCAGAGATGGAGGCCGAGGGCGGAAAAAACCAGACGACCAAGTTCGCGGGCGGGCCGTATGCGGGTATGCGCGACCAGCTCGGGCGGGAGGGCGCGGCGCAAAGCTTGGCGTTGCAAGGCGGCGGGAAGCAGGCGGAGCCAGGCGGCGTTTGAGGCCGGCGCGAGACAGGTGTGGAATTCGCCAAGCAAGCCGGACTGGGCGAGTGCGAGCGCGGCGTGGCGCACGTTGGCGTTGCCGGTGGGATGAGCGAAGAGTATCACGCGAGCAGTCCTTCAAAAACTTTCAGATAGTCTCGGGCGATCAGCGAGGGTTGGAAGCGGGCGAGGTGCCGGGCGCAAGCCTCGGCGTCGGGCGCCGGCCCGGCGAGCGCCTCACGGACTGCGGAGGCCAGGCCGTCGGCGCCGTCGGCGCGGGCGAAAACCCGGCCGACGTCTCCTACCACCTCCGGCAGGCCGCCGCCATCCGAGACCACTACGCGGCAGCCGGCGGCGAGACCTTCAAGGGCGACGATGCCAAATGGCTCAGGCCAGAGCGAAGGCACGACGAGCAGGCTGTGTCGGCGCAGCACGGCGAGCACTTCGCCGGGCGGCAGGGAGCCGGTGAAATTGACGTGGGTGGCAAGCCCGGCGGCTTGCACCGCGTCGCGGAGGCGGGGTTCTTCGGGCCCGGCACCGACGATGGTCGCGGTGTGCGGGGCACCGTTGCGATGCAGGAGCGATAGCGCCTCCACCAGAAGGAAGGCACCTTTGTCAGATACCAAGCGGCCGACAAAAACGATGTCACGCACGGGTGCGGCATTGGTCGAGGTGGCGTTGAAAAGGGTGGCGTCGTAGGGGTTGGGGATGACCGAAGCAGCCACCGGCAGGGCGGCGGAGATGGCCCGGCTGATCGCCACCGAGCGACCGAGGCGTAGTGACGCGTATTTTAAACTATGATACCAGACGGGCCGCGTGCCGGGGTGGATTAACCAGGTTTGGTGCGCCGTCACCCAAGGACGGGGACACAAGGGCCAGGCGGCGGCGAGGCGCAGAGACAGGTTGTTTTGAAAAAACACGTCGCACCAAGCGAGGTGGCGGGTGAGCGCGCAGAATCCGGGGCGGCGAAAAACCGGTGCGGTGCATTCCTCGGGGGTGTTTGCCGGCGCGGGTGTTTCGGTGACGACACGGACTTCGTGGCCGAGCTTTTGCCACTCGCGCGCAAGCAGACTGGAGACGGTTTCCAAGCCGCCGACGGCGGGGGCATACGAATAGCTGGAAAGCAGGATGCGCATGGAGCTCAGGCGGCGGTCAGGGCGGTGAGAAGACTCAACGTCAGGGCCGGGGTGGAATAGGCAGGGGTGCGGCGGCGGGCGAGGAAGGCTGACCAGTCGAGCGCACCGGCGGCGGGCCAGAGCATGATGAGCGGATCATCCGGCGTCACGGGCATTGGGACGGAACGGGACCGCCAATCGTCGCGAGTCACGAGCACGGGCAGGCCGAGGTCGCGCGCCGCGGCGACGGCGCCGCTCTTGCCGAGCAGTGCGAGCGGACTGGTGGCGAGGGCGAAGGAGGCTCGGGCGAGCAAGGCGGCAAGGCGGCCGGCCGGCAGCTCGCCGGTGGCGTGAATGGCCAGTCCGGGCACGGCGGTGCGAAGACGGGCGAGCCGGCTTTCGCCGCCACGTCCGATGCGGCCGATGGCGAGCAGGGCGGGCTGGCGTCCTGCGGCTCGCTCGTGGGCGCTCCAAGCGAGAAGGGCGTCGTCGGGTTCCCATTCGGGATGGAGGGTGCCGAAGACGGCGGCGAGAGCGGCGGGCGGTTCTTTGGCGAGGCCTTGAGTGCGAAGCCAAATCTCTGCCCAGTCGAAGTCTTCCGGCCCAGGGGAGGGGAGGTTGCCCGGCAAGGGCAGCAACCCGACCTCGATGCCGAGGCGGGCGAGCAGGTCGGCGTAAACGGGAATGCTGGTGTGCACGAGGGCGGGCCGCCAGGTGGTGAGGAGGCGACGGGTGAGCAGGCGTTGCAGGGGGCGCCAGAGCAGACGATCAAGGGCGGGGGCGGAATCGTTTTCTCCGACCCAGAGTTCGTGGGCCATGAGGTGGCGGCGGGCGGCGGCGGGCGCGATTGCGGCGAGCCGCCGCCCGGCGGACCAAGGCAGGCCGCGCGGGTGCCAAGCGTAGGGAACCCATTGCAGACTCACCCAATCCGGGGCGAAGGCGGCGAGTGCGGCGCGGGCGGCGGCGGGTGTTGCGCCTGTGTCCGCGTAGCGCAGATAGCGCTCGCCGGCTGGGCCGGTCTCCGGCGCAGCGGGTGTGTCGCGCAGGGCTAGGGCAATCACGGTATGGCCGCGCGCGGCGAGCGAGCCGGAAAGGCGGCGCACGTAGTCGCCGACTCCGTCCCGTCCGGGGCCCAGTCGGCTACAGATAAACGCGATGCGCATGGTTGCTGAAGCGGGGGATGTGGCGCGGCTTAAGCGGAGCGAAAGAACCGGCCGATGAAACGTGCAATTCGCATCAACCGGCGGCGGCGGGCGGGCACGCCGTCGGGCCACGCCGACAAGGGGCCTTCGGCGTGACGCCAGAAGACTTCGTCGGCCGGGCGAGGCTGGCGTCCTGCAAAGGCTTCGCGGACGTAACGCTGGCGCCAGGGTTTTCTCTTGCCGAGGGCATGAGGCAGAACGCGTAGGCCGGACGCGAACCCCATGGCTTCGCGCCCAAGGATGGAGACCGGGGTGTCTGCGCAGGCCTCGAGGGTGGCGTTGAGGGCGTCCTGATCGTGAACGTTGAAACAGAAAAACGGATCGCGCATTCGTTCGGAAGTGCCGCCGCCGAGTTTTACCTGGTCGAGACCGCCGATCTCCTCCCCCATGAGAGCTTGGAGACGCTCCCAGGTTTCGACGAAACCAAGGCGGGCGCGGGTGACGCCGACGGCGCCGCTGTTGACGTAGACGTGACCACGATACCGGAGCGACACGCCGTGTCGGGCGTAGAACTTTCGCCAGTCGAAGCGGCGGGGGTGGTTCTCGTGGAGTGGGGAATTGACGTCTTCACAAAGCGCGACCCCGGTCTCCAACCAAGTTTCGACGAAGCGCCAAGGCGCGGTAAGGCAGATGTCCGGATCCAGGTAGAGCACAGCATCGGCTGAGGGGGCGAGTTGACTGAACACCCGTCGCATGAACTGAGGTTTGAAGTTTGCGAAGTGCAGGTTCTGCGCGAGCGGCACAAAGTGGATGCGTATGTTGCCGATGCACACCTCGTCCGCCGCAGCCCAGGCCGGGCGTGGACCGCGATAGCCGGCGAAGAACGAGCCGGTGAAGCCGGCCGCGTGGAGCGAATTGGCGAGGGCGGCGACACCGTAGTGGTAATCGCCTTCGAAGAGGGTGCAGACGGCGGTGGTCATGGACGGAAAGATCAGTGGACGAGAAGCGGGAGGACGAGGGCGGTGAAGAACTCGTGCAGAGCGCGGGCGGGGCGGGCGCGGGCATCCATCCGGGCGGCGCTAAGGAAAAGTTTTCGCAGACGGGCACGCCGGGCAAGGGGGGGGATGGCGGCCCAGTCGTGGTGTTTGAGGTGGACGCGGGCGAGCTCGGCGACGAGGTCGGCGGAGCGGCGGGACATGGCGGCGGGGTGTTTGCGGTAGCGCAGGGTTTCGCGACCGGTGAAGCGGATGGGCACGTCAGCGCGGGCGAGGCGTATCCAGAAATCAATGTCGTTGCAAATGGGAAAGGTCTCGTCGAAGCCGCCCACGCGGTCGAGAGCGGCGCGAGTCAGCAAGGCGCCGGAGGGCTGGGCGATGAAGCGGCCGGCGTGAAGTGCCTCCGGGATGCGCTTGTGGTCGGCGGGAGCGAGGTTGCGGTGTCCGAGGGACGCGCCGGTGGCGTCGTCGAAAATCTCGCAAGGGGCGAAGGTGGCGGCGGGCAGCGCGGGTTCGCCGAGGACGGCGAGGCCGGAGGCGAGATGATCGGGTGTCCAGAGATCGTCAGCGTCGAGCAGGGCGAGGCACGAGGCGGTGGCGGCGGCGTGGGCGGTGTTGCGGGTGGCGGGGAGTTTGCGGTTATGCTCGTGGCGAAGGTAGCGCACGGGCTGCGGGACAGTGGCGGCGAAGGCGTTGACCAAGGCTTCGGTGCCATCGTGCGAGCCGTCCTCGACGATAACGATTTCCCAGTCCGCGAAGGTCTGGGCGCGCACGGAGGCGAGGGTCGCGGCGAGATGGTGCCTGGCGCGGAAGGCGGGGATGCAGACGGAGACGGCGGGCGCTTGGCTCATCGAAAAAACGCGCTGGCGGCGCGCAGGGGAAGGTCGAGGGCGAGAGGGCGGAGACGCCAGGCGCGGAGGAAGGCGGCGCGAGCGGCGGCGGGGTCTTCGCGTCGTGCGAGGCGGCCGAAGGTTCGGAGGGCGGAGGCAAGGGCGCGGCGGGTGAGCGCGGGCGGTAGGCCTGGGGCGTGGAGGTGTTTCTCGTAGAAGCGCGCGGTGTCTTGGGCTACGCGGCGGGTGCGAGTCATGCTGCTGCCGGCGTGTTTGGTGTAGCGGCAGCTGGGGGCGGGTGAGAAGCCGAGCGCGCCGCCGGTGGCGAGGGCACGCAGCCAGTAGTCGCGGTCTTCGCCGATGTGAAGCGACTCGTCGAAGCGGCCGACCCGCGCGACGGTGGCGCGGGGCAGCGCGACGCAGGAAGAGGTTTCGATGAAGGAGCGCGTGAAAAGTGCGCGATAGGGGTCGCGGAGTTGCCCGGCGTCGGGTTTGTGGAAACCGAGGGAGCGGCCGGCGTCGCCATCCCAGCGTTCGATGGCGGACACGGCGAGGGCTGGTGCGGGAATGGCATCGAGGGCGGCGGCAAGGCCGGAGAGGTGCTCGGGGTGCCAGCGGTCATCGGCGTCGAGGAAGGCGACGGCCTCGCCGGTGGAGAGTTCGAGCAGGCGGTTGCGGGCGGCGGCGACGCCTTGGTTGACACCCAAGTTTACGTATTGAACGGGGTTGGGCGCAGCGGTCGCGGCGAAGTTACGGACGAGGGCTTCGGTAGTGTCGCGGGAGCCGTCCTCGACCACGACGAGTTCCCAGTCGAGGTGGGTCTGGGCGGCGACGGAAGCGAGGGCGGCGGGGATAAAACGGTCGGCGCGGTAGGCTGCGATGAGCACAGAGATTTTCAACGCGGACCCTCCGCGAAGTCGAGCCAGGCGAGGCTGGCGGCGAGGCCCTCGGCGAACGGCACGGGAGGCGTGTAGCCGAGGATTCGGGCGGCTTTTGCGTGGGGGAGTTTCCAGGCGCAGCGCTGGAGGAGAGTGTGTTCGAGCGTGAGGCGGGGCGCGTTGGAGCTCGATCGAGGAAGCCTCCATGCGCCGGGGGCGAGCGCGGGGGCTGGCCAGGCGGAGGCGAGGGATTTGACCAGGCGCTTGGCGCGGTCGGGGACGTGCTCGCCAAGGTTTTGGTAGAGGCGAGAGCGGGTGAGCGCGGCGAAGGGAGTTTCGCGTTCGGCAACGAGGGCGGCGGGCGCGGCGATGGCAAAGTCGTTGGCGGAAAGCCCGAGGTGGGTGGCAACGGGCAGGAGAAAATCGCGCCAGATTACGGACTCGGCGTCGCCAACGACGAATGCGTGGCCAGCGGCGGCGGGCACGGTCGCGGCTAGGCGGATGGCGTGGACGAGGTTGTCCACGTGGATGGAGTTGCAGACGCCGCGCCCCTCATCGAGCCAACCGGCGCGGCCGGCGCGGAGGTCGGCGGCGGTGTCGGTGATCCAGCGCGAACGCGGTCCAAACACCACGCCGGGGCGCAGGCGCGCGACCTCTACGCGTCCGTCTGCGGAGAGCTTTTCGAGACGATGCTCGGCGCGGACCTTGGCGTTGTTGTAGGCGAGAAGATGGCGGTCGTGAATTGGGGAGGACTCGTCCGTGCCGGGTGCGGGATTCTGGCCGTGCACGGAGGCGCTGCTGAGCCAGACGAGGCGGCGCACACCGGCGGCGGCGCAGGCTTGGTAGGCGACGGTGGCCATCTGCTCGATCTGGAGCGGGTCGCCGAGGGCGGCATGGATGCAGACACTGCAACCGCGAAGCGCCCCGGTGAGAGAGGCGAGGTCGCGTGGGCCGGCGATGCGCCAGTCGAGCCGGCGGCGGGCAAGCACAGCGAGGCTGGAGGCGGCGCGGACGACGGGGCGCACCGCGATGCCGTCGCGGTCGTGCAAGCCCTCGAGTGCGCGAAGCCCGATGAAGCCGCTTGCGCCAATGATGGCCCAGGTGGAGGATTGGGAGGCCGTTTTCAATGGATAGGAAGCGTGGTGCGGCGGGCGTAGCAGGCCTCCACCCAGCGGAGAGCCTGGGCGCCTTCGATGCCGGGAACGAAAGGGGCTCGGTTTTCGCGGATCGCGGCGCAGACATCCACAAGTTGGGCGATAAAGGCTTGCGGGTTGGTGTCGAGGGCGCGAGTGGGCGGGGCGGGGCGACCGGGAAGCGGTTCGCGGAGTTCGGCTGCGAGCGTCATGGGCAGTCCGTCGAGGGTGAACTCGAGCTGGTTGGAAGCGTTGACTCGACTGTGGACGGTGGCGCGGGCGAAGCGGAAAACGTAAACGTTTTCGGTGCGCCAGTCGCGGCTGAGACGGAGCCGAACGCTCGCGCCGGAGGCGAAGGTGGCGTCGAGCCGGGCGTTGGCCTCGAGGCCGTCGAGTGCATCGTCGGCGTAAGTGTAGTTGGTCGGGTCGCCGAGCCACCAGCGGAGCAGGTCGAGCACGTGAACACCGATGTCGAGTAAGACGCCGCCGGGAGTTTGCTCGCGCTGGAAGAAGGAATCGGTGGCGGCGGGCCAGGAGAATTTACCGCCTTCGACGAGAGTGGCGTCGAGGAGTGGGCCGAAGGTCTCGCGCTCGATCAGGGTTTTGAGCGCACGGTGAGCGGGCATGAAGCGCTTGTAGTGGCCGGCGGCGAGAAGCCGGCCGGTGCGGGCGGCGGCGGCGGCCATCGCGTCGGCGTCGGTGGCTGACGCGGCGAGGGGTTTTTCGCAGAGCACGGCGCCACCGGCGGCGAAGGCGGCTTCGGCCTGGGCGCGATGAAGGGCGGGCGGGGTGGCGATGACGACGAGTTCGGGGCGGAGTTCGAGTGCTTCGTCGAGCTTGGTGCAAGCGGCGGCCCCGAGCGCGACGGCGAGCGGGGCGCGGGCTTCGGCGCGGGGATCGACGACCGCGAGGATGTTGACCAAGCCATGGCGACGCAGCTCGAGGAGGGCGGGTTGGTAGAAGAGACGCGAGACCGCGCCGCAGCCGACGAGGACGAGGGTGACGGGGGAGGCTGCTCTCATTATGATACGGGAATAGGGGGGAGGGTGTCAGCGGCTTCTTGACCGGCGAGGAGACGGATTTTTCGTGCGAACAAGGTCTCTGCTGCGATGGGCCGCCGAGGTTGCCGGGCGCAGCTCGGGAGAAAGGGTAGTAGCCGGGCCAGGTCGTCCGGCGTATCTGCCGGATGGACATCCGGGTGGTGGTGGGCGCTGCGGAGAGCGAGCCCGCCGCCTGCGACCGGAAGCCCGGCGAGCAGCGTCTCCACTACGCGAGTCAGTGCGCCGGTGCCGGTATGTTGATAAATCCAGATCACTGCGCAGGTTTGGAGCAGGTCTTGTAAAACGTCGTCGGAGGCGGACCCCAGCAGGGTTACGCCCGGCGGGATAAGCGGGGCGAGCGTGTCGGTGTCGTTCCCTGCCAGCAGGATTTGGCGCCCGACGATCCCGGGGCATGCTCGCAGCATTTCGAGTTGGTGAAGTATGCCTGCGCGGGTTTGCGGGTTGCTGATTGAGCCGAGAATCAGGACGGGGGCGTTTGGACCGGGCCGACGATTCGCGCGAGTGGCAAGCAAAGGAGCTTCGACCAAGGGCGAGGGGTGGTAGGGCAGCCATTCGGAGTCGCAACCGAAGAGGCGCAGGAGCCAGTTTTCCTCCTCGGAAATGGTGAAAGTCGCCAAGGTCCGGGCGAGTGCGCGGATTTCTTCGTTAAAAGCGGGCAGGCGGTCGCCTTTGCCTTCCCGATTCAGGGCCACCATGTCGTGAGGCAGAGCAACCACTTGGAAGCCGGCCGAGCGGGCCGCGTGCGCCAAGAGGTCATCGGCGGTGTTTTCCCACAAGAGGAGGGGAGGGGTGCCGGGATTGGCGAAGCGGGCGGCGCCAAGCAAGCGGGCGTAGCGGCCTGCGGTCCAGATCCGGGAGTAGGTGCGGGCGCCGGGAAAGTCGCGCCGGAGCGCTAGTGCGAGACCGGCGCGAAGGTTGCCGTTCCTATCCGCATGCTCGTTGGGAAAGAGATTCAACGGCACGGGCTGTCCGCCTGCGGCTTGGAGGACGTGGAGCAGTTGTTGACTGCGATTCACGCCGCCGTAGGCGCGAGCTCCGGGCAAGCAGCGCGTCGAGTGAAAATAGGTCCAGGGAGCGGGCGGGCACATGGGGCGGGAGGGGGTCATCCGTTCTGCCAGTCGCGGACCAGACGTCGGGAGTCGCGGCGGGCGCGGCGCTCGGCGTTCGCGATTAGCCGCATGTCTCGAGGGAGGCGGGCGATGCGCACGCTTTCGATGAGTCGCTGCAACCAGTTTTTAGTTGGGGCGGCGGGGATGCGGCCATAGCGGATATACTCCAGCATCGCGGTGCCCAGCAGGGTGCCGTTCATGAGCCCTGCGATGTAATCCGGGGTGAGACGCCCGGCGGGAATAAGATGGGTGAGGCAAAGCTCGGGGAAACGGCCTACCTGCAGGCCGAGATCGAACGCAGTCAAAACCAAGTCGGTGTCCTCGCCCCGGAGCTGAACGTCCCCGCAGGCGCCGAGCTGCAAGCGGCGGGGATCGGCACTCACGAGTTCGAGGTAGCGGGATACGACCGCGCCACGGATAAAACAGCCCGCGGTGGGCGGGAGGGAGTCGTAACCATCGAAGTGATCGACGCAGGTTTCGCGTGAGAATTCCCAGATGGCCAGGTAGTTGAAGTAGCGGTGGGCCCACCCGGGCGCTTGTGTCTCGTAGAGCGGCTGGAGTTGTCCGCCCCAGCAGCCGAGTCGTGGCCGCGAGCCAGCCAGTTCGAGTCCGCGTGCGAGGTAGTCGAGCTTCAGCACATTGTCGTCGTCCACGAAAAGCAGGAGCTCGGATCGGGTGGAGTGGGCGTGACGCAGGGCCGCGTGGCGCGCGTGCGCGGTGCCGAGTTTTTCCTCACGAAGGATGAGGTGGGCGGGATGCCAGTCGAGCCGGAGACTTCCTGCCAGCGGCGGTGAGGAGGCGTTGTCGATGACGAGTAAATCCCACGTCGCGACCGGCACGGATTGGTCGCGGAGCGCGTCCAGTGCGCGCTGGATGCGGGTCGGGTGCGGGTTGTGGGTGCAGATCACCACCAGGAGTCGGGGCGAGTTCATGGGCGTTTTGTTTTGGGGCCCATCACGTAGCGCAGGGTGCGCCAGCTTTGGCGATGCATAGCATCGTGTGCGATCGCGACCAGAGCGTGGTGTATCGCAGTGCTGCGACTACCGTGGAGGTGCGCACCGCAGGCCCACTCACGGTGCAATTCCCCGCGGCTGAGGTCCGGGGTTCCGCGCAGCCGGCCGATTTCCAACGGGGCGAGGTGGCGCGAGGTGCGTTCGCGGTCGAGGATTTGGCTCATCAGGCGCAACTGTTCAGAGCGACGGGAGAAATTTGTGCTTTGCGGATGTTCGCGGTAGTCCAGCAACGGCTCGGGCAGGTTTTCGAGTTTTCCAAACGCGGCTAGCCGGAAGTAGAGGTCCAAGTCCTCCGCCCGGCAAAAACTAGCATCATAGCCGCCGACCCGGTCCAACGCGGAGCGTTTAAACATGGCGGCAGGGTGAATGATGGCGGCTCCGTTGCCGGAGAGCAGGTCCTCGACGATGGCCTCGTGGGTGGTCGGGACTGGACGGAAACCAATAACTCGGCCGGAGGCGTCGATCAGGCGTGCAGCGGTGCCAAGCGCGACGCAGTCAGGATGTGCGCGGAGGTAGTCCAGTTGGCGACGAAGCCGGTCGGGATCGGCAAGGTCGTCGGCGTCCATGCGGGCGATGACAGGGGCGCGGGCGGCGGCAAGGCCGGCGGTGAGCGCGGCGACGATACCCCCGTTGGGCAGGTGAATCACGCGCACGCGCGGATCCAAGGTCGCAAACTCTTCGAGGATGCGGTCGGAGTGATCGGTGGAGCCGTCGTTGACCGCGACGAGCTCGAGGTCGGCGAAATTTTGTGCGAGGATGCTGCGCACTGCGCCGCGCAAATAGCGCGCGCCGTTGAACACGGGCATGACAACGCTGATGGCGGGGACGCTCATGGTTTGAAAACGTGGGTGTCGGGCCCTTCGCCAAACTGCGAAGACGGGAACGAAAGGCGGTTGATGGGGCCGTCAGCGCCTGAAGCGCCGGGGAATAACGGTTCCAAGATATCTGCAACCACGATGAGTCCATCGCTCGAGCAGAGTGGTTTGCAGGTAATACGAGCTGTGATCCGGGGTCGCGGGAATTGTGACGCGCGTCGAGCTTTCCGGTTGTCTTGTGGAGGTGTTCTCTTTGATCAGCTTCACCATGCGGGGGAATAGATTATATTCCTCCAGAATACGCCTCCTCGCCTCGGCAATGGCCTCGCGATTTTTTTCTGCGAGATTGGATTTCACCAACTCGCCAATCTGCCGGGGCGCAGCGGGATCATTGATGTCAACCCAGATGAATGACTCGCGGGGGAAGTATTCAGCGATGTTGGTGGCCCCGAAATACAACGGCATTGTCCATGCGAGGTAACAATCCGCCAGCTTTTCAGTCCAATAGTCCGGGCCGGAGTAATTCTCCACCGCTATGGCGTAGCGATAGGGAGCAAGCCCGTCCCACTTGTCGGCCAGCGGATCAAAACCGCGACCGAAAAGATCGAACGACGTGCCGGATTTGCGAAGACGCTCAAGGAACCGCAACCGAAGGCGATGTCCTTCATGTATCGCAGCATTGCTGGTAATCCAAGAGAGGTTACTCGTTTTCGGAGGCGGCGTAAGTGACTTCAGCTCGTCATAGCTTTTTCCGACATGCCACGGAAGTGAGCCGTGAGCGTGGATAAACCTTTGGCCCTGCAGGCGACCATCTTGAGTGTATACACGCGAGTAGTGAGGGAAACCTTTCTCGAAGCAACGGTATGCAGCCAGAGGCGGTTCCTGAACGAAGCACCAAATGTTCCTCGGGGGGACTTGGACCGTGGTTTTAACAGGCACGTGGTTGAGCGCGATGAGGTGGTCGCAGTCATCAACCGGATCGAGGGTGAAGCGTATGTCGTTCCAGATACCGGAGGCGCCGGGGGTCTGCCGGAGGAGGTCCGGGCTGGTCCAGGATTTTACGATGCGGACGAGGATCACAAGCGAAGAGGAGGGGCAGTTAGGGTGGATGCAGCCGAGACTTCACGGAGCAGTGCCACAACGGAGTCGTAACAGACGGGAGGAGACAGATGTTGTCTTGCGAGCTCTTCGATGCGGGTAGCAGTGGACGCAACGAGTCCAGCGTCGCTCATGAATGCGAGTGTTTCCTGCGCAAATGCAACAGGGGTATCTGCGACCCGTAAGGCCGGGACGAACTGCTCCAATCCTTCGACCCCGACCGAGGTGGTGACGCACGGCCGACAGAACCCCAATGCTTCGATCAGCTTAGCCTTGATCCCGCTCCCTTGGAGGATGGGTGCGATGACTACGGCGGCTCGAAGATATGCGGAGGTAAGGTCGGGCAGGCGTCCGAGTTTTTCGACGTCATCGGGCAGTGACTCGTTCAGATGAGAACAAATGGAACCGGCTACCAGTAGGCGCGCTCCCGGGAGTTCGCGTCGCAGGCGGGGCCAGACTTCGGCGAGGAACCAATGCAGTCCCGTAAGGTTGGCGTGGTGGCCGCTGCCAACGAAGAGCGCC